>DBVK01000101.1 GCA_002308135.1 Bacteroidales bacterium UBA1266 | reverse complement strand
CACATTTCTTAAACACCTTAACAAATACAAGAAAGACGCAATGTATTGCGTCTCTACACACCCTAAACCCTCCTTAACGGATATACGCAACAACGAACAAACATCTTAACATCTTAACAAATCCACACCCTGACAAAAAAACGCAACACATTGCGTCCCTACACACCCTGGGCACTCCTAAACGAATAAACGAATAAACCAACAATATCCCACCTCAAACGCCGTTCTTTTGTTACATAAGATATCCCCATGTATAAGAATTACAAACGCACCTTCGTCATCCTGCTGCTTGCCTTTTCCCTTCTGTTTATGGGGCTGCTGCTCTTCTCCAAACACCTGGTCTCGGAACTGCAGGTAGAGGAAAAAAACAAAGTCAGCCTCTGGGTGGGCACCGTACAGAAAAGAGCCCAGCTGATGGAAAACATTCAAGCGGTTTTTGAACAATTGGACAGCATGGAAAATGAACGCGCCCATCTTTTCGCCATGGCCTACCGCCGCATTATCGACCTGCCCGGCCATGTGGACCTGACCTTTTACGAACAGTTCATCAACTCCAACAAATCCATCCCCTATATTCTGGCCGACGAGGAAGGGCATATCAACGCGACCCGCAATATTTCCGACGCCTATATGGAAACCATCAACACCCCGGAAAAACTGAAAAAGGCATTGAAGGACGAACAATACGAGACCATCCCCATCAGTTATCTTCCGGGACAATACATTTACCTGCATTACAAAGAATCCAACCTTAGCGTCCGGCTTCGGAAACTGTTTGTCGAAAACTTTGAAAGCTTCACCAATGACGTAATCCAAAACGCTCCTTCGGTACCGGTCATTGTCACCGACACCACCCGATCCGAAGTGTTCACGTTCGGCAATGTGGACTCCAGCCTTATCCGGAATCCGGAAAAACTGGCCCTCACCCTGGCGGACATGGAGAGAAAAATCACCCCCTTCCGCATCAAATACGGTTCCAATCAGGCGCTGGTGTTTTATGAGGACTCTCTTGTGCTGCGCATGACCCGCATTTTCCCCTATATTTTGGGGGCATCCATCCTTGTATTCTTTATCATTCTGATTATTGGGCTGCTGTACAACCAACACCTGGAGCATAATTACCTTTGGGCGGGTCTGACCAAGGAAACGGCCCACCAATTGGGAACCCCCCTCTCCGCACTCATGGCATGGGCGGAACTGCTGAAAAACGAGCAGGTCAATCCGGAAATCGTAAATGAGATCGAAAAAGATATCGGCCGGCTGAACATAATCAGCAGACGCTTCTCCAATATTGAATCACAACCGGAAATGCAGCATACCGACATTGTGGAAACCATCCGGAATTTTATGGATTATTTCCGCCACCGAATCTCAAGCAAAATTAACATTGAAGTGCTTGCGGAAACCGAACCGCTGTACACCTATATCAATGTGAACCTGTTTGAATGGGTGCTGGAAAATCTGGGAAGAAACGCCGTAGACGCCATGGAGGGAGAGGGAGACATCCGTATTATATGCGGAAAAGAAAGACGGCAGATTTATATTGATTTCAAAGACAATGGGAAGGGTATCAGCAGAAAAAACATGCGTAAGATTTTCCAACCCGGATTCACCACCAAAAAACGCGGCTGGGGCGTGGGCATGACCCTCTGCCAACGCATTATCCAAAGTTACCATCACGGCAGCATTGAAGTGCGGCAAACGGAACTGGGGAAAGGAACCACCTTCCGCATCACCCTGCCGGAGAAAGCCCCCAGGCTCCGGAAAAAATAACAGTGGGGGAAACCTTAGCGGACAGGCCTACCAATCGTCCCCTATCTCCAGCTCCGCCGGTTTCTGGCGTGTATCGTTCAATCGTTGCCGCTCCTCTTTCCGCTCCTGGGACGGGGTGAGGACACGCCGGGAAGAGGAATCGGCAACCTCCCCCTTCCCTGGAGTGAACAAGGACTGCCATTCCCTGCGCTGCATTTGCATGCTCTCTTTCATGCCTTCCTTCGCCTTGACCCGGTTCCATTTGAAGACAGGGTTGTCCGTCGTTCCGGAGACCAGCAAATAGAGGTACATGCCTCTTGCTCCATCATCCTCCACCTCCCCGAAATCCTCGGCACTCACCTTCATCCGGCGCTTGCGGGCAAGCAGTTCGTTCAAATGCAATTTGATATTATAATGCAAATCCCCTTGGAAAGACTGTTTCCCGGACAAAAACAGATTGACGGCGGAACTCCTGATTTCCATTTCAGGAATGGTGATCACCTCCTGATGAATGCCAATGCTGTTTTTCAAGGTTTCAAATCGGATTTCTTTCAAATCCTCAATTTTCACAAAAGCCGACAAAGCTTCCAATGGTTTGTAATTCAGTAATTTCCCATTATTCACCGACAAATCGGCATCGCAGTTCACACTCTCCCCACGGAAAGCCAGACCTGAATCCAGACGCGACGAGAACACGATTTCCGTGCTGGCGCTTCCCCTTATGTTTTTATAGGTCATGCCGTTACTGTCGTTCTCCATACCGAAGTCGTGCATCACATAAAACAAACGCTGCACATCCACATCCTTGGTGCGCCCTTTGGCGTTCAACAGGAAGTCCCCGTTTTTCAAAGGAAGCAGCTCCGCCTGCAATTTCACTTCACCGCCCAAGGCATGCGTAGAGAAATCGTTTACCGCCAGGCGGTTGTTTTCCAGCAACAGGCGGCCGCTGACCGTTGAAGCCTCAAAACGGTCGTATTTCAGACGCTTGGCGTTGACCCGCACATCCGCCACCAAACCCGAAGGCAAAGCAAAACGGAAAGGTTCCTCCGTCTTGGAAGCCGCCCCCTCCTCCGGCGTGGGCAGAAAAGCGTCCACATCCACATAGGGGGAACTGAGATTGGCTGTGAGCCGCAATACACCGCCGTCCGTGCACAGGTAGTCCAACAAGGGGGAAATCCTACCGGAAAGCGTGCATTCGTTATGTTGTATCTCCCCTGAAAAGCGGGATACCGTCACCTCCTGGTCGGAAAAAGCCAGGACAGCTGAAATCTTTTCGAACAGCAAGGCGTCCTTCTCTTGCTGGAAAAAAGCGTTTTCCAGTTGAAGCGAGCCTTTCAACGAAGCCGTACGCAAGGATTCCTTACGCAGTTCCGACCATTTCGGGAACGTATGCTCCACGGTCAAATCCGCCACAGCTTCCCCGCCGATGCGACTTTCTGACAAATCGGGAAACAAGGTCTTCATGTCCTCCAGTCGCAACGAGGCTTGCAGCTTCCCCCTTACATGAGGGGCCAACAGGTTTTCAGCTTGCAGCGCAAGCTGCACCCGGCTTGACAAGAGCGTGCCCCTGCCATTGGAAACCTTAATCTTCGCGGATTGAAGCATATCCGGCAGCGAAGCCTCAAAATGCGCTTTCATGCTTACGTCTTTCCATGCCGCATGCGCCTCCTCCATCCATATTTCCGCCTTGGAAAGCGCTGCGTCGGCTTTCAGATGGAGTTCCGTCTCCTCCCCGAAACATCCGCGCGCCTCCGCACGCACATAAAGCTGTCCGGAAGGCCGGTATGCGGACACTGTTTTTTGTAACGAAAGCGGTAATTCAGCAAGCAACTGCTTCACCGCAAGCTGTTTTCCCTCCGCCTGCACCACATACGCCCAGTCCGTTTCCGTACACTTGTACAAGCGGCCGTCCAACGAAACCTGAAGCCTGTTCACACGAAGGCCGCACTGCCGGAACACGTACTGATGGCTGTCCAAATGCACGTCCGCTTTGGCGTCAATACGAATTTCCTTGTTTTCCAAACAAAAAGAATCATTCATCCGGAGAGTGTCCACATGCATGGCAGCGGCGCATTTCAACGCGAATTCAGAACGGGAGAAATCCCCTTTAGCCGTCAGTTTCCGCACATTCCCACGCACATGCATGTCCGCAGGCTCATCCCAATAGCGCAACAGCACTTTGGAGCATTGCACAGCGGACAATTGGAAGGAGAAATCCACGGAAGAAGTGTCCTCCGTGGGTTTCAATATATCCCAGCTGTGTGTGGAGTCGGCATAAGTGTGCAGGTTCAGCGAAACATTACGGATATCGGCTTTTTTCAAGACATAATCCCCGTGAATAATATGCAACAGATTGAATTGCAAGTACAGATCCCCTATCCTCGCCAATTCGGCATCCGTACCCTTTGCCGCTACCGACAAATCCTGCACGGCCACCGTCACATCAGGGAATTTCCGCCAGAGGCTCAGGGAGGCTTTCTCATGACGGATTTCCGTATCCACCGACCTGTACACCTGCGTCAGCACCACGTCCAGCACCTTGTCCTCGAAACAAAGCGTGACCACAAGCGAGCAGGTAAGCAGCAGAAACAGCAGGCCGCCCAGCATCCACGCCACCGTTTTCACCCACGAACGTTTGCTGCGGGAAGAGGCGTTGCGGGAAACCGGATCGTCGTTTACAATCGGTTTAAATTCGGGAGCGGCCACTGTTCGTCACCTGGCTTATTTCTCCAGCGATTCCGGTTTCAGCGTAGTCACTGAATAGTGCGTGAAATCGAAATACTTTTTGGCCAATTCCTTTATTTCATCCGCTGTGATGGAATTCACCCATTCGTTGTACTTCGCAATCACGTCGTCACGATTCTCATTATAATAGTAGGAACCGTAGATGATGTTCAGCCATGTGCCGTTCTCCTGCAATTGCGTCTCACGGCTCTTGATCATCTGCTCCTTGGCCTTGGCTAAGGTTTCCGCATCCGGACCTTTTTTGGTATACCTTTTCAACACCTTCAAAGCGGCCTTCTCCACCTTGTCCGTCTTCTTGGAATCGCACTGTATCTGGAACATCCAGCTTACAGAGGGAACGGGTTCCAAGCCGTAGTTCACGCCACCGTATGGGCTGTAGGCGTCACCCATCTTCTCACGGATGGTTTCCGTTGTGGAAATCTGCAGGCACTCGCCCAGCATATCCACCATGCGACGGTTCCGCTGGGTCGCGTCAAACCCTTCGGTTTCCCCCATCATTACCACGATGGACATGTTCTCCGTTCCTTTCAGGGCCACACCGTGCGTGATGCCCGGAGCCAGTTTGGGCGAAACATCGCGGTCTTTCTCGTTTTTCTGTTCCCCACCGGTGGGAAGATTATTCAAATATTTGGCAATCATTGCTATATCCTCATCCGACACATTGCCCACAAAGAAGAAAATCTGATTGGAGGCATCGGTGAAACGTTCCCGGAACACCGTGTACATGCGATCCAGGTTCAGTCTGTCGAAATCGGCATCGGTCGGCACGCCGATAAAGCGCGTATAATCCGGATAGGCCGTTTTCACCATCGTTTTCTGCAAAGCGATCTGCGGATGGTTCTCCAAAGCCTTGTACTGGGTGCGCATTGCCTGCACATTCTTGTCGAAAGACTCCTGGTCCTTGCGCGGCGCCTCATAGTAGAGGTTCAGCAACTGCAGCAGCGTTTCCAAATCTTTGGGCGAGCAGGATCCGGAGAACCCCTGGTAGTTGTTCCCGATTCTGGGGGAGATGCCAAGACTCTTCCCTTTCAGCTTTTTCTGCAGCTGTGTGGAGGAGAATTCCCCTATGCCGGCGTCGTCAATGAACGAAGCGGTCATGGTGAGCAGGAAGGACTCATCGGCGCTATAAAGGGAGGCACCGCCCCTGGCAAAGGAGTTCATGCGGATTTCATCCGCCTTATAGTTGGTTTTTTTCACCACAAAACGTATACCGTTCGGCAGTGTGTATTCCGTATAGTCCAAAGCATGGTTCACCTTGCTGACTGTCGGGGTCACATCCGCCACCTCTTTGTCATACAAAGGCGCCTCTTTGTAATTGTCCACCCAAGCCTCCGTCTGTATGTCCTTCAAGGAGTTAAGTATGGCCAACGCCTCTTTTTCCGTAGGGATGCGCAAACCTTCGCGTTCCGGTGCGGTCAGATAGAAAATCATGTTTTCGTCTGTAATCCAGTCGGCCACCACCGCATTGATCTCCTCCAGCGTGATGCCGGGAATGAACTCTTTGGCATAGCTGTTCTCCCGGCGGATACCCGGAATGCACTCTCCTTGCAGGAAGTTGCGGGTGTATTCATCGGCCAATCGGGTGGAAGGCGTCTTGTCCGCCTCTTTGGCGGATTTGCGGTAGCTGTCCAGCAGGTCCTCCTTCTGGCGGTCCAGTTCGGTTTGCAGGAATCCGTGCTGGTCAATGCGCTTCATTTCCGTCATCAGCACCCTGATGGCATCTTCAATTTTATTGTCTTTCGGATAGGCATACAGCGTGAACGCGTCGCACTCCCGGCCGATAAAACCCCCATAAGCGCCGTAGGCGGAAATCATGGGAGCATCCGCTTTCTCGCACAATTCGGAGAAACGGGAGACAATCATGCCGTTGGCCAGCTGGCGCACCAGGCTCTGACGATAATCGCCAATGGTGCCCTGGGGCGCTTTTTTGTGTTTCCACATCAGCTCCAGCGTGGTGGAGGGAGCTTCCTTGTCGGTGGCTATGGCCACCAGCTGCTCCTTGTTTTCCGGAATGGGGAAATACACGCGTTCCTTGGGATTGGCCGTAGCTTTGTATCCGCCGAAATATTCCTTCACCTTGGCCTCCATCTGATCCATGTCAAAATCACCCACGATAATAACCGCCTGCAGGTCAGTGCGGTACCAGTCCCTGTAAAAACGGACAATCTCTTCGCGCTTGAAGTTCATGATGACCTCCTCCGTGCCTATGGGCAGACGGTCGGCATACTTGGAACCCTTCAGCATAATCGGCCAAACGACTTTGCGCATACGGTCATTGGCACCCAGCGAACCGCGCCATTCCTCGTGAATCACGCCGCGCTCATCGTCGATCTCCTTATCCTCGAGCAGCAGGCAGCCGGACCAGTCGTGCAGAATAAGCAGACAGCTGTCCACGATGCCCGGATGCGTCTCGTCCGTAGGTACATCGGAGATATTGTAAACGGTCTCGTCGATGGACGTATAGGCATTCACATTGGTGCCGAACTTCACACCGTTGCGCTGCAGGTAATCGAGCATACCCTTGCCCGGGAAGTGCTTCGAGCCGTTAAAGGCCATGTGCTC
>DBVK01000104.1:6774-6968 GCA_002308135.1 Bacteroidales bacterium UBA1266 | reverse complement strand
GGTTGAAGGAGAACACATCCGAATAGCCGACAAAAGGTTCGCCTATACGGGAGAACAGCAGGCGCAGCAGGGTGTAGATGTCGGTATAGGTCCCTACGGTCGAACGTGCGTTGGCGGAAGGCTTGCGCTGTTCAATGACAATGGCGATAGGCAGATTTTCAATGGCTTCCACATGAGGACGCCCGTATTTGGGC
>DBVK01000104.1:0-6754 GCA_002308135.1 Bacteroidales bacterium UBA1266 | reverse complement strand
GGGAAGGTGTCGTTCAGCTCCCGCCGCGATTTGGCGGCAATGGTGTCCAGTACGAGCGAGGATTTTCCCGAACCCGAGACCCCGGTAAAAACGGTAATCTGGTGCTTGGGTATGTGCAACGATATGTTTTTGAGGTTGTTTTCGGAGGCGTTCCGGATGAGGATGTCGTTGGTTTCGTTGTCCATGGCGTGTGCTTGGTATGAAAATGCAAAGGTCTGAAAAATCCCGATATGCGCTCAGTCCGGTTTCGGATAAATTTGCAGGCCGTCGCCAGCTGGAATATGTTTTGCAAAAAAAACAGGAAAGGGATATGTCCTGCCTTTTGGATGCAAGTTCGCCTCCCGTACCCGTTTTCCCAATTTTTTTATGCCCCAACCGGGCATGTGCTTCAGATAACGCGCCGGTACAATTATGGCATTAGCGACGATGCGGACGCCGTCTCTGACGTTTTTTCCCTGTGCGCGTTTCCCATACGGAAAAAGATACGCCGCCCTGCAATAAACCGCGCGTTTTTCCGTTAATGCGGTGTGTTTGCTTTTCCCATGAAAAAAATAGTCTTGAGTATGATAGTTTTGTCTTTGGCGCTCACTTCAGCGAGGGCTCAGAAAGTGGGTGTTTCCCTCAGCGGCGGCGCAGCCTTGGGTTATGCGCACCTCGGTGTGCAGCAGGCCATGGAGGAGGCCGGCATCCGTCCCGACTGCATTTCCGGCACCTCCATGGGAGCCATCATGGGGATGATGTATGCTGCTGGATATAAACCGCAGGAAATCAAAGAAATCATTAAAAAAGAGCATTTCGACCGCCTGTGGGGGCTGTTCGGCCCTTCCCTGCCCAAGCGGGGCGGTGTGATTCCCATGGAGCGTATCCGCAAGGTGCTGCTGAAATATGTTCCGCACGACCATTTTGATTCCCTGAACATACGCTTCTACACCTGCAGTTTTGATATCTCAAACCTTCGACCGGTGTATTGCGGAGGCGGCGGAGGGCTGGTTTCGCATGTGCTTGCCTCGGCTGCCATACCGGGCGTGTTCGTGCCCCAAAAAATTGACGGCAACTGGCATGTGGACGGCGGCGTGTGTGACAACCTGCCGGTGAAACCGCTCCTGGCCGAGCGTTGTGACAGGTGTATAGGTGCGCACCTGCTGCTGGAGAAGCCTGCTTCCCAAGTGATTCCAGAGACCATTGTGCTGCGTGCCGTATCCTACAGCGCGTTTGCGACCGCATTGCCCCAATTGGCGCAACTGACGGATGTGATAGCGATTGATCCGGAAAATTACCGGCTGACCGATTTCAACAAGGTGGACGAGCTGTACCAAATCGGCTATGAGGCCGGCAAACGCTATTTCGCCCAAAGCGAAAACAGCCGCAAGGAGGAGCAGGAGATACGTAAGCTCTGCCTGTATATGGCGCAGCAGTATCCGATGGCCACGCTGCAGGATGTGTACAAGACCTGCTATCAGGATTTTTTTGGTGCGGAGCATCTGATGAATGACACAGCGGCGGCACGGCGCTATCTGGAGGCAGAATTGGCGGAATGCAAGAATTTGAAGGATTTCCGTATGCCAGAACAGGAACCGACCGGATTCCGGCACCGTTACACACGGATCAGCCTTGCCTGTGTGCTTAACGGGGAGATTACACTGGAGCGGCTTTTGGCGCAGTTTATAGCGGCGGCCTCCTGCCCGGACAAACCGGACGGAAGCTGGGAAGAGGAGTGGATGCGTATAGAGCGGATTGCCTTGCAGCTTTATCCCCAGTGGAGAGACCCTGCGCTGCAATCGGAGCTGCAGCAGGCCGCGAGACTTTCCCGTGCGGTCCGACACAGCGACAGTTTCCGCACCGCCTGCCATCCGCATTACCGTATCGTGAAGGCAGCGGAATAAAGGGTTTGCCGCCCGCTTGCGGAATGCGGCTGTTCCGACAGGACGCTGCGGCAGCTAAAAGATTTTTCCGGCATTTGGGCGGGCACATGCGAAAAACGAGTAATTTTGCACTTTCAATCCTAATTAAAACAAGGGAAGCATGAACGTAAAGGAAATTGTGGAAAAGCTCGGCCTGACCGTATTTTGCGGCGAAGAGAGCCTGGACAGGGAAATCAAAGGCGGCTACGCCTCCGATTTGTTGAGTGATGTGATGGGTTTTGCCAAGGAGGGCCATGTGTGGGTGACGCTGCAGACACATAAAAACGTCATCGCCATCGCCTCTTTGAAGGAACTGGCCGCTATTGTGCTGGTGAAAGGCAGCCAACCCGAGGCGGATATGCTGGAACAGGCTAAGGAAGAGGGTATTCCCGTGCTCGGGACCTCGGAGCAGACCTTTGAGACCGTCGGTCGCATCTATGCCATGTTGAACGCCTAGCACTTACTGTTTTGCAGCTCTTTAAAGCAGATTTGCACAACCATACCCTGCTTTCGCCCTGCGGCAGCCTGGAAATGACCCCGGATGCCATTCTGGACGGTGCGCGGGAGAAAGGGGTGGACATTGTCGGCATCACCGACCACAACGCCACGCGCCATTGCCGTTTGGCGGAGCATTTCGCCCATTCCCGGGACGTGTTTGTGCTTTGCGGCGCGGAGGTGACCACCAAGGAAGAGGCGCATTGCCTGGCCTTTTTCGAGACGCACGAGGCCTTGGACGCTTTTCAGGCCTATATAGAGCGGCATTTGCCCGACATCCCCAATTCTCCGGACTTTTTCGGCGACCAGGTGCAGATAGACGAGGACTATAATATTGTGTATGAGGAGCCACGGCTGCTGACTTCCGGCTTGGATGTGCCAATAGAGATCATTGCCGCCGAGGTGAGGGCGATGGGAGGTCTGTTTGTTCCGGCCCATATCGACAAGCTGAAAAACAGCGTGATTTCCCAGCTTGGATTCATACCGTTCGACCTTCCCTACGATGCGGTGGAGCTTTCCGGACACGGGGACAAGGGGAAAATCCTTTCCCAGCACCCTTATCTGAAAGACAAAATGTTCATCCGCAGTTCCGATGCCCATATCCCCGACCGTATTGGGGTGGACACCTGCTACTTTGAGATGGAAACGCGCAGCTTTGCCGAAATCCGCATGGCGCTGCACGGGGAGAACGGCCGCCGCGTGCATTTGCAAAAACCCGAATAATAGTCATAAAAAACAGCAAGGCATGAAAGACATTTCAATGCATATCATGGATATTCTGCAGAACTCCATACGCGCCAAGGCGGATGTGGTGGAGTTGAATGTCACGGAAGACAGGAAGGCGGACACCCTGACGCTTGAATTTATCGATAACGGCTGCGGCATGAGCGAGGAGACGCTGGCCAATGTGCTGAACCCTTTTTTCACCACCCGCACCACCCGCAAAGTGGGGCTGGGGCTTTCGCTGCTCAAGCAGAACGCGGAACAGACCGGCGGCAGGTTGGAGATACAGTCGGAATTGGGGAAGGGTACAAACGTAAAAGCGGTGTTCGGGCTTTCCCATTGGGACCGCCAGCCCATGGGCGATTTGGGGGGTACGGTGATTCTGACGGTATCCGCCCATCCGGAAATCCGTTTTATTTTCCGCTATAAGTCAGAAACTATTGATTTTGTTTTCGATACGGAAGAGGTCAATGAGGTGCTGGAAGGCGCCTCATTGCAGGATCCTTCGATTATTCAGGATTTGCGGGAACTGGTGGACGCCAATCTGGAAGGCCGTGTGGAATAGCATCCCCTTGCCGGAAGGCAGCCCGGTGTCCAGGGCAGCTGCCTACGCGTGCAGGTAGATGTCTTTGATTTCCTTTTCGTATTTCTTGAGAATGACGCGGCGTTTCAGCTTCATGGTCTGTGAAAGCTCGCCCGTGGCCGTGCTCCATTCGTCCGGCACCAGCTGTATGCGTTTCAGCTGCTCGTGCTGTGCCAGTTTTTCGTTGATGGCGTTCACTTCTATCATAATGCGCTTTTTCACCTGGGCGTTGTTCACCAGGTCGGTATGGGTGCTGTAGGGGATATTGTGCTTCTGCGCCCATGCCTGCAAACGGTTGAAATCTGGTGAAACCAGTGCGGAGGCGAACTTCTCGTTCTCACCGACCACCATGATGTTCCCAATGAAGGAGGATTCCTTGAAACGGTTCTCCAGCACCTGGGGCGCGATGTATTTGCCGGCGGAAAGTTTGAAAATCTCCTTTTTCCGGTCGGTGATGCGCAGGTAGCCGTCCGCATTGATCTGGCCAATGTCACCGGTGTGGAACCAGCCTTCCTCATCAATAACCTGTTTTGTGGCTTCGGGATCCTTGTAATAGCCCGCCATCAGGCAAATGCCTTTGGTCAGGATTTCGCCGTCCCCGGCCAGTTTCATCTCAATGCCGGGCATCTGTCTGCCGACCGTGCCGATGACAATCAGCATCTCCTTGGGGTTGTTGACCGCAATCACCGGTGAGGTCTCGGTCATGCCATAGCCCTCGAAAATGTACATTTTGGCGGCGGTGTACAGCCGGATGATCTTCTCCTGTATGGAAGAGCCGCCGGAGACAATCAGCAGCTCATGCCCGCCCAGCGCGGCGCGCCATTTGGAGTATACCAGCTTGTCCGCGATGGTGTAAGGGATTTTATAGAAGAAATCCTTGCGCTTGTAGTCAAATTTTTGCGCGATATGGAAGGCCCACTGGTAAATCCAGCGGGAAACGCCTTTCAATTCCTTGCCCTTGGACTGGAGCTTTTCGAACATCATCTCCATGACACGGGGCACGGCGCAGAAGCCGTCCGCCTCCGCCTCCTGCATGTCGCGGGCGATGGACCGCAGACTTTCAGCGTAGTAAATGCTGACGCCAAGGTACTGGTATTCATAGTTCATGCTGCGCTCGTAAATGTGGCAGAGCGGCAAAAAACTCAGCATACGGTGCCGGTGGTCGCGAATCTGCATATTGGCGTGTCCGATGGCGTTGAAGGTGAGTCCGATGTGCTTCAACATCACCCCTTTGGGCTGTCCGGTGGTGCCGGAAGTGTAGATGATGGTGCAGACCTCCTCCGGGTCGGTTTTCTTTTTGTTCTCTTCAATCACAGGCGCCCATTCGTCCGCTTTTTCCTCTCCCAGCTGCAGCAGCTCCTTCCAGTTTTTCTGCCCTTCTATCGGATTGATGGTGAAAAGCTCCGGACGCAGCGGCATCTCCTCCACCAAGGGGTTGATGGTTTCCCATATCCGCTCATTGCCGACAAAAACCGCCCGTGCCGCGCTGTGGTTCAGAATGTGGCGGTAATCCTCCTCGCTCAGTGTCGGATAGACCGGGATGGAAATCATGCGGGCCATAGCCAGCGCCATGTCCAGGAAATTCCATTCCGGACGGTTCTGGGTGATGATGACCACGCGGTCGCCTTCCTGAAAACCGGCGGCCAGCAATCCGTAAGCCAGCTGGTGGGAGATGCGGTAGTAGTCGTCCACGCTGTATTTCTCCCATCCTTTGGGGGTGCGGATGGAAAGGATATCCTGTTTGAAACTGTATTTTTCCTTGAGTTGGGTCAGCAGGTCAAAAGTCCTTTTTACTTCCATGTGCTTGAAGGTTTGTTGTTCCGAATGAATAACCCATGCTCGCTTGCTTGCTGTGATATGGGTGTGAAAGTGAAACTACAAAGATAGTCAAAGTGTGCTCACATGGGGAGGGAAACACCAAAAATATTTTAGGGAAGGTGTTTTTTTGCTAACGAACAGTCAATAACACCGAAGGCTCCCGATGAATTACAAAGCCGCTTTCCCGCAAAAGGGGGGGCTCCGCCGGGTTTAGCGGAGGGCTTTTTTCAGCAGCCTTTCCTCCGCCTCCGGCAGAAAATGCTGCGGATCCCAGGCGGTGAGCAGCGTCCGGAAATCGCGCTGCCGGTATGTCTCGTACAATGCGGTCTGTCGGAAACTCTCCAGCAGGCTTGGAAGGCTTTCGTTACGGCTTNNCTAGTGGCGGATGGTTTCGCACAACGCCATGCAGACTTCCTCCCGTGTGCCGACGCATTCGAAGGGCTTGACTTCGCTTTCCCCGCAAAGCTCCTTCAGCACGGGCAGGAGGTTTGCGTCCGCCAGCAGGTTTTTCCCGAAAATGCCGTTAAGGGTTTCAGGGGCGATAAAGGGGGAGAGGATGATAAAGGCGAACAGGCATTTGGGGCAGTTCCCGCACCAGCTGTCGGTTTTGCTTCCGGCATTGCAGCTCCTGAAAACAGGGAAATACGCCTGGTGCCCCGCAAACAGTCTGGCGATTTGCAGCTCCGAAAGCGGACGCAGAAAACTGTAATAGGAAAGGCGGTCCGACAGCTGGCGTTTCACATAGTCCCGGAAGTCGGATTCAAACGATACCGATTTGGAATACTGGTGATTGACATCACTTCCTTGCACGGTGGGCTCGTTGGCGCTGGATTCGTTGGAAAGGGCGATGTAGCGTCGTCCGGAAAGGCAGGCGGCCAGCAGGGTGTAAAAGGCCAGCATGGCCGAAAAGGGCGTATGCCCGTTCAAGTAGCCTTCGGCGTTGAGTTCCAGCAGCCGTTTGTCGATGGGACGCCGGATTTCCAGAAAACCTTCCTTCAGCCCGGACACCGACACGCATTGCAGGGTGGCTCCCCTCGGGTTGATAATCAAGGGCAAGGGTGCGACGGTGGATTNNNAGTGTCACCACCGAGTCCTTGCCCCCACCGACAGGGACGATGTGCGCTTCCTGCAGGGGAAGGGCGGGGAGGCTTGGCAGCCGGCGACCGGAGGTGCAGCGCAGATGTACAAAGTTTTCCGGGTCGGCGCTTATGCCGTTGCGGTAGAAAAACTCGCC
>DBVK01000129.1:12326-13642 GCA_002308135.1 Bacteroidales bacterium UBA1266 | reverse complement strand
TCCAACTACGACACGGACGTGTTCCAGCCGCTGATCGGGCAACTGGCTGCCCTCACCGGACTTTCCTACGGTCAGGACGAAAAGGTGGACATCGCCATGCGGGTTTGCGCCGACCATGTGCGGGCCATTGCCTTTTCCATCGCTGACGGACAGCTGCCCTCCAACATCAAAGCGGGCTATGTCATACGCCGCATTCTGCGCCGCGCCGTGCGCTACGGATACACCTTCCTCCATTGCAAGGAGGCATTTCTGCACAAACTGGTCCCCACCCTCGTCTCACAAATGGGTGGACAATTCCCTGAAATAGAGAAACAACAGACCCTGATTACCCGCATTATACTGGAAGAGGAGCAGGCTTTCCTGCGCACCTTGAGCAACGGCATCTTGAAATTCGAAAAACACCTTGCCGAGCAGCAGGGGAAAACCACCGTTATTGACGGAGCCTTCGCTTTTGAGCTGTTCGACACCTTCGGCTTCCCCATCGACCTGACCCGGCTGATGGCCCACGAACAGGGATGGGAAGTGGACATGGAGGGATTCGCCAAAGGGCTGGAAGCGCAAAAACAGCGTTCCCGCGCCGCCGCCGCCCAGGACACCGATGACTGGGTGCAGGTGCATCCGGAAACCGAGGAGCAATTCATCGGCTACGACTGTCTGGAGGCCGACGTGGAGCTGATACGCTACCGCCGCATACGCACCAAGGAAAAAACCTTTTACCAGCTGGTGTTCAACCAGACGCCCTTCTATGGCGAAAGCGGCGGACAGGCCGGTGATTCCGGCTTCCTTGTCTCGGGAGAGGAAAGCATCCCTGTTTTCAACACAAAAAAAGAGAACAACCTGATTGTCCACATGGTGGAAACGCTGCCCACGCACACCGACGGGAGTTTCCATGCGGTGGTGGATGAAGCCAAAAGGCTGAGAACCGCCAACAACCACACCGCCACCCACCTGCTTCACCAGGCTTTACGTAGCGTACTGGGCACGCACGTGGAGCAGAAAGGCTCTTCCGTGGACGCGGAAAGGCTGCGTTTTGACTTCTCGCATTTCGCCAAAGTGGAAAAGGAAGACCTCCGCAAAGTGGAACACCTTGTAAACGCCGCCATACGACGCAACCTGCCTTTGGAGGAACACCGCAACCTGCCCATCGCCGAAGCGAAAAAAATGGGAGCCATGGCCTTGTTCGGGGAGAAATACGGCGAATCGGTGCGGGTGGTGAAATACGGAGACTCTATTGAGTTCTGCGGAGGCACTCACGCTTCCGCCACCGGAAATATCGGAGCGTTCCGCATTGTGTATGAAACATCTGTGGCTGCCGG
>DBVK01000129.1:8298-12316 GCA_002308135.1 Bacteroidales bacterium UBA1266 | reverse complement strand
CCGCCGCATTGAAGCCGTCACGGGAGAAGCGGTCGAGCAAATGCTGGACAGCCTCCAAGACCAACAGGAGGCTTTGAAAACGCTATTGAAATCCCCTAAAGACCTGCTTGCCGCCGTCAAGAAACTGGACAACGAGAACAGCGAACTGCGGACAGAAGTGGAAAACGCCCGCAAAGCGCAGGCCAGGGAAAAAGCCAAGGCATTTGCGGAACAGCTGATGCAAGCCTCCCAACACAAGCTGATTACCCGTACCTCAGAGGATATCAACACATTGAGGGAGGCCTTGACGGAACTTCGCCAGTCGCTTCCCGATATGGCGCTGGCATTGGCCTCCGACTTCCAAGACAAACCCGCATTGCTGGTGGTATTGGGGGATGAAAGAGTGGCAAAAGGACAAAATGCAGGCAACATCGTCCGCAGCATGGCGAAGGAAATCCAAGGCGGAGGAGGCGGTCAGGCCGCATTCGCCACTGCTGGAGGCAAAAACACCGCCGGCATAGGCAAAGCCCTGGAAACTGCGGAAAGCTTATTGAATTGCTGATGCGTTGATTCCCTTATTGAAAAAAAAGTGAAGGTGCGGAAAAACGGCAGATGCCGTGCACTTTCCTTGAAAAAGCTTACAAACCAAAAAGAGGATGGTTTTGAAAACCACCCTCTTTCATTTTAACCGCGTTTTACGCGCAACAGTGTAAAAGCCTATCGGCGGACCTGCACCTTGGTGTTGATGACACCGTTAGCTGTCTGCAACTGCAAAATGTACAGACCGGCGGAAAGACCGCTCACGCTGAAGCTGTGCTCAGAGGTTTCCACGGACTCCTGATACACCGTCTGACCGGCCAGATTGACCAGGCGCAAGGAAGTGAACGGAGTGCCGGAGCAAACCTGCATCTGGTCGGAAGCGGGATTCGGATACACCTTCACACGGGTTTCCGGATGCCGGATATCCGAAATGGAGACGCCGCCGTAGCTTCTTCCAGCCTGGAAGACCTCCTTGGTCTTATAGTCCTGCAACCAATACACCATGTAGATGTTGTTGAAATTCTCCACCGAATGCTCCGAGGCATGGTTGATGGGATCCTTGGCGTTCACCGGCAGACGGTAATCTCCCTGGAACTCATACTCCAGTTGGATGGTTTGGGGAGTGTTCTCTCTCAGTGTTATGGCAGTGCCTGAATTCGCCGGGGTGAGGAATTTTTTCATCACGTGATGGAAAACCGTGTCCCAATTGGCGGAGAATGTGGCCATGCCGTATTGGTTCAGGTATTCGTCAGCAATGTTGCGCACCGTTTTCAATTCCACCAAAGCGGCGAACAAACGGATATCCCCGGAAATGTCTTTCAACGGATTTATGACAATCTCAGCGGTGAATTTTTTCGAACCGTCATAGTTCAGCCCACCGCTCATTTCCACAAACGAAGGCTTTTGCGCCTGGTTCCTCAACACAGAGGCGGAATAGGATCCGCTATTTCCGGAGTATACGGTACCGTCCACCCGCAACCAGGGCACGGAACTGATTTCGTAATACGCCCGACGGTAGTAGCCTTCCGTGGTGTAATAGGGGTCCCCGTTGCCCGGCCAGGACATCTGGTATTTGATGCACACCCAATTGGTATTGGCGTCCATGATCGATTTCAGGTTGGCGTTGCCCGACTTGCAGGGGCTGCAGGTGGCTGCGGTGAAACCCTCATGCAGCACCATACGCTGCGCCGCCCTTTCATAGGTTTCGAACGCATACGACAAAGTGTCAGAATTCAGTGCGGTTCCGTTGAGGTCGGAAAGCCACAGCAGCATGGTGAGTTTTTTGTCGCTCTCCACCGGCGAATACGGTTTGGCATGCGTCAAGGTGAATCCGGGGTAATAGCTCTTCAGGTTCTTTCCGGAAACGGTATCCGTGCATTCCACCCCATCCACCATGTAATGGAAAACATAGGAATTCAAAGCGATTTGTCCCGTAGTGGTGAAAGTGGCCGAAACAGTATTCGCGACATTAGTTTTAATGAATTTTGCCATTGAAGTGGAAGCGGCGTGGATGCCCAATTCCGGGAGCTGGTTGACCGTGGCGAAATCGTATCCTATATGCTTATGATCCAAAGAGAAACCTCCCAAAGTCACTTTGTTCGTATCGGCTACGCCTTTTTGCAAGTAAATCCCATAGAAATTGGAGTTGGCCCAAGCGGACACTTCGCTGCCCACCGTGTGCACCGGCGCGCATATCAGCCGGGTGGCGGGATTGATACGGATAATGCTGTTCGGATTCTCCATCACATACAGGTAAGGGCCTCCCTCGGTGAGGGTGTCATAAGCCAAAGCCCACATATAAGTGGTCACCCTGCCCAAATTGGAAGCCGTAATGGTGCTCAACAGGGATCCGCTGCGGGAAAACAGTTTGATTTCCCTGCCTGGGAAAAGCACCCAGAAACCTCCGTTGCCGTTGTCCGCATCCGGGGCATAAGTCACTGCCGCCGCATAGGTTCCGGAAGGGAGGGAAATGGTCTTTTCCACCGCGTTATAGTTCGCATTGAGCTGATAGATGACCGCACCCCCGTTTGTCACATACATGTGTTCCCCGTCATACGCCAGTCCGGTAATGTAACTGCCGTTAATATAAGAGGATTTGGGCACCCCCGTCACGATAATGCTGTCCACCAGTTTGTGGTCAAAGCCGATACGGTATATACGGGCCGCATTGGAACAAGAGGAATAAAGATAGGAGCCATCCGATACCGCCCCGATGGAGTAACCGAACTTAGGGCTCAGCGTAGTGTTGAACTGGACTTCCCAGTCTCCGGCAGCCTTCTGTTGGAACTGCTCCGGCATAAGATTTTCCGCATTAACGGAAAGGGACTGCTGAGCAGCGGCGAAACCGCCGAAACAAACGCCCAGCAATAGTAGTACAATGTTTTTTTTCATATGAACAGGTTATTATTTATAAGATATTTCGCTCTTGCAGACATTGATGATCGGCAGCGGGAAATAATCTTCCGGTTTGCTGGCGTTCGTGGCTTTGTTTGTCACAAAGCAAATCACCTCCATATCATCCAACACAGCGGGAATATTTCCCCTTCCCATGGTTTCCGGAATGGTATAGGTGTAGGTTTTTTGAACCACATTGCCCTCGCCCGTCCCTTTGTATTCAAAGATATCTCCGCGCAAACCGGTAACATACGCGCGCAACATGTGGTTGTGGGTGTATTGTGTGCCGTCCCATTTTTCAGGATAATGAGTGGCNNGCCGATTTGCGGTCCCTTGATGTTGTTCTGCACCAATGCGACATTTATGATATATTGCTTGGCGTCAGCATTGGGCTCCGCCGTAAAGCACACCTGCGTTGTGACCGTCAACTGCCTGGATGCTTTGTCCAAAGTGGCCTTGGCGGCGATGTTGGCTATCGCTTTTTTATCCTGGTTCATCAGCTGTTCGGCACATGACTTGAAATAAGCGCGACTCAGATAATAAGCGGCGTTGGATCCACTGCTGGTTTTCCATGAAATCCTGTTCACGTAGCCGCAGGGGAATCCGTTGGCCCCCAAAGTGCGGAGCAGGGTATAGCCTTCATCGGTAGTGTATTCCGGATTTCTCCCTTCGGAATAATTACCACAATGCACATTAATACTGAACACTTTACCGGGATACTCCGCGGCTAATTCATCGCAGCGTTTGTGTCCGTCCGGGCAATACTGGCAACCCCATCCGGTAAGCTCCTCAATCAGCACGTTCTGGCTTTGTGCCTCGGTACTGACAAAAACTTCGATTTTCTCTGCGCTTTTCGTGTCATCCCCTTTCTTTTCATCGTCTTTCTGACATGAGGTCAAGGCGACGGTGACACCTGCCAAGAGGAACATTCCTACATACAAAAACCTTTTCATAATTTTTACTTTTTAAAATGTTATTTTTAAAAAAACCGTGCAAATTTAGCCATATTTTAAACACCATCTGCCTGTTTGAAAATAAAAAATTTTATTCCTCCGAAACCTATACGGATTTTGGCTACCTTTGCAGCCGGAAAGATGGCAGAGTG
>DBVK01000129.1:0-8195 GCA_002308135.1 Bacteroidales bacterium UBA1266 | reverse complement strand
TTCTCAGACCTTTGTCGGACGCTCGCGTCCGTAAAAAGGGATGGGAACAAAATGTGCGTTGCAAAGCAATGCAGGCTTTTATGCGTTGCGAAGCATTGCTGATGTTTGCAAGGACGCCCGCGGCAGCGCAAGGGATATCCAATCCCTCTCTTTCCTTCTCAGACCTTTGTCGGACGCTCGCTGACGCAGGAAAACGCTGACGCCCGCGGCAGCTTGATAAAGCGGCGGCGGGCGGCAGCTTGCGCACGTATTTCACACACCCGCTAAAAGCGGTAGCGAATACCCAGCCCTATGTCCCCCCAGTGGAAATTGGTGGCGGGAAGCAGATAGAATTTCGGGCGGATATCCAATGACAGCTGGATAGGCACCGCCTGGAAATTGTATTCAAGACCGCCCTGGGCGACCGCAGCTATACCGATGTTGCTGCCACTCGTATGGGCATCGTTCCAGCTCCAGTAGCCGAGCGTGGCGCCGACACCGGCATACCATCCTAAATTGCCGGAAAGGGTACCGGTCCACTGGTAAATGCCATAAAGGTTGAAAGCGTTGAAGTTTTCATCGCTCCTCAATCCCAGGTCAATCTCCAAACGGTTGTCCCCCAATCCCATCTGATAGGAGACTTCCGCATTATACCCCTGGCCTCCACCCAAACGGGCGCCGAGTGCGTTCTGCGCCTGGGCATAACTTCCGATGGCAAAACAAGCCACCATACACAAAAGCAGTTTTTTCATCATACTGAATTTTTGGTTTGGAAATATATTACTTCTTTTAAGAAACGGAGGGGAATGCGGGTTATTGTTTTTATCCGCACTTTTTTGCCGAAGGCGGGAGAACTCACCTCCCTTTGAACAGCGCTTCAGGCACCGTTTGCCGCATCTGCCAGCGATGACTCATCGCATCCGTTTTCGGAAGCAGTATCAGGTAACGCTTATGGGACGCGTTGGGAAGGGAGGTCCCCCGCAGCCACGGGTTGCACTCCTTCAAGGTTTTGTACGACACCCCGCGTTGCAGTGCATATTGCCGCAAATCGGCTATGGTCGTGTCCGTCTCAAAGGTGTCCGTCACAATCGGCTGGTACAAATCCCCCAAGCGCAAACACACACCGTATTGTTCCGGATGCTTGAACAGCAGCTTGGCCGCCAAAATACGGTACACATAGCGGGCGGTCTCGTCGTTAAGGTACAAATCCCAGTACTCCTGAGTATGCTGGGCAGCGGCGCTCTTCGCGTAACCGCCGTACCCCATATTGTAAGAAGCGGCGGCAGCTGTCCAGGACCCGCATTTCGCCTTGGCTGTCTTCAAGTAAGCGCAAGCCGCCCGGGTGGCTTTGGACACATCGTAGCGTTCGTCAATATTATCGTTGATTTCCAGACCGTAATTCTGTCCTGTGGCTTTGATAAACTGCCAGAAACCGGCCGCCTTGGCAGGTGACACCACATTGAGCAGGCCGCTTTCGATAACAGCCAGGTACTTGAAGTCATCCGGCACGCCGTTTTCCTTCAAAATCGGTTCAATAACAGGAAACCAGCGGTTGGCGCGCTTTATCATCAGCAACAGGTTGGACTGCCAATACACATTGACCAGCAGCTCCCTGTCCAAAGCATCGCGCACATCCGAACGGTCCAGCGGCACGACTTCGCCGGCAAACGTCAGGCTGTCCGGAATCGGAGGGGAAAGCAAACGGTTATGCTCCGCAAAAGACTGCTGGTGCTCCGCTTGCCCTTCCGGAGAATGGATGCGCCCGGACAACAGCAGGCAGGCTGTTACAAGAAGCAGCACAGCCGATACGCAAAACACAAGATGCCGGAATCCGAACCTGTTTTTTTCTGCAGTCATGCCTGGTTGTTTTTTTATTCATTGGGGGACAAAACTATACGAAATGATGTCCGCAAATGCAAATATATTTGAAAAACACATAGGAAAACCGCTTCCACGCAAAAAACACCGGAAAAAATTCTTTGGGTGAAAAGCCGGAAGCGAACCGGAAAATTGCTATTTTTGCCTTATGGATGCATCCCTGTGTTTTTTATAAAAAAATAACGGAAACACGGTAACATTCCTTCAAAAAAACACGTCTATTTAGACAACGGTACGACATGTATGACGAGAGAACGCTGATTCGGGAGTGTCTGGCCGGCAACCGCCAGGCGGAAAGGCAGCTGTACGAAAGCTATAGCGCACGCTTTCTGGGCATTTGCCAACGGTACGCGAACAGCCGGGAGGAAGCCGAAGACATGCTGGTTTCGGGTTTCATGCACATTTTCTCCCATCTTTCGGAATACAAGGGGAAAGGCTCTTTCGAAGGGTGGATGAAACGCCTTATCATCAGCCAGGCTATTGATGAGGTGCGTAAGCGGAAACCGCAGGCGGCATCCCTTTCGGAAGCGCAGGCCATGGCGGATAACGAAAGTATTCCTAACCCTATCGCGCGATTGGAAGCCAGGGACATACTGAATGCCTTGCGCCAGCTGCCGGAAACACAGCGGGTCATTTTCAGCCTCTCCGTCATCGATGGCTATGCGCACCGGGAAATCGCACGTATGTTTTCCATGAAGGAAGGCGCCGTGCGGGTAAATTTGCACAAAGCGAAAAAAAAACTGCAAACATTGCTAAAAGCATACGAATAATATGGGAAAATCCTTGGAAAACCAAATCAGAACGCTGATGGAGAACTATGGCGAAACGCCTTCCTCCTCCGCATGGGATGCGCTTTCCGGCCAATTGGACGCCTTGCACGCGGGAACGTCTGCCGCCGCCCAAGGGATACAAGCCGCACAAAGCGCACAAGGATGGTGGGGACATTTTCTGGGGTCCGCTGCAGCCAAACTTAGCATAGGGGCCGTACTGGTCGGAGGTGTCACGGCTGCCGCCTTGCTGTGGAAACCTGGCCATGAAACCTCCGCAGGAAACGCTGTTCCTGAAACAGAAGCCTTTCCCACCGACACTGCCTCCCTTTCCGTCGCCGCAGAAGAAGAGGCAGCCGTCGCCGAAACGTATGAAGCCNNGAAGCCTCCACTCAACCAACGCAAGAACAGTCTTTCAGCAACACCACCTTCAACGAAGGTGTCCCCTACCACCTGCTGACCGAACAAAGCGAAAGCCAAACGGACGAACGCAGCATTCCGGAGACCTCCATAAAATCCGACGGTGTAAAGAAGGCAACGGAGCAGAAAACAGAAAAAGCTCCCTCCCTTTCTCCGGAAAAACCGAAACAGACGGAAGCTGAAAGCAAGGCGCCGGCCATGGAGGAAGAGACCGCCCTCCCCCAACCGGACATCCGCATACCCAATGTGATTTCACCCAACGGTGACAACATCAATGACTACCTTGTCATTGAAAACATCCACCTGACCGAAAAAAATCAGCTGGTCATCTACAACCGCAACGGCAGGGTCATTTACGAAAAACGCGCCTACGACAACAGCTGGAACGCGGAAAATCTGCCGGAAGGCATTTATCTGTACTGGTTCTCCTTCGAATACGGAGGAAAGGAGTTTATGCGGCAAGGAAGCATACGGGTGGTACGGTAGACACCGGCGGAAACAGCAGCATGCCCCTGAGACATCCGTTCCGGTGGCATGCTTTCTCTTTTATGTGAAGCTGTGAATTCATAGCGAGGTGAAATTTTTACCCCTTCTTCAGGAATATGTATTGGGTTTTTATGGAAATTTGCAAGCTGAAAAAACCATTTTCAATGAAGGGGAAAAAAACATTACTGCCGCTGCTGGCTCTTTTGATAGTGGTGCCATTGGCGGCACAGAAAAGAAACTCCGACCTCCGCGAACAGAACCTGCAAGGCAAGGTGAAATCGGTGGAGGAATGGGAATACGGCGATGTTGAGATTATCGCCGGCAAAGGGGTATATGTCGACGAAGGGACGGAGGTGGTCTCGCACCACCTTTCCCAATTCAACCGCCGCGGCAACGTGGAAGAGGAGAAATCCTATGACAGCGAAGGAAAGCAAATCGGCAAGACCAAATACAAATACAGCGAAGTGGGCGATTTGATGGAATCCTCCGAATACAACGAGAAGGGAAAATGTTTCGGACGAAGCGTCTATACCTATAACAGCTACCGCCAACCCGCCACCCTTACCCTTTTCCGCTCCGACGGCACCATGGAAACCGGAACCTACCATTACGGGAGCGCAAAGCAATTGGACTCCCTGGTATGGAAAGGCGGCAAAAGCATACGGCGCGAAATATACCTTTACAATAAAGCCCTGCAGCTTAGCGAAAAGCAAGTGCTGGAAGGGAGGCAATGCACGGAGAGAACCTCCTACCAATACGACGAAGCGGGAAGAATTGTCAAAGAGACCCACAGCACTGCTGACGGGAAACAGCACTCCACCCTTTCCGCCTATGATGCGGACGGCAGGCTGAAATCGGTCACCCAACAAGGGGCGGCTGGCATACAGGAAAGCCGCACCTGCTGGGAATACGACCGCTACGGAAACATTCTGGTGGAGACCTGGTACAACGAGGAAAACATCCGGAACGTGCGCTCCACCTGCGAATACACCTACGACGCGCAAGGCAACTGGACCCAGCAGATTTGGTACGATGACGGCAAGCCCTTCAGCGTCACCCGACGAAAAATCACCTATTATTAATACATGATGGATATTCTGTTACTCGGTTCCGGCGGACGGGAACATGCCATGGCGGCAAAAATAGCCGAAAGTCCGAAATGCGGCCAACTGTACATTGCCCCAGGAAACGCGGGCACCAGCCGGTGCGGCAGTAATGTCGCATTGGACAACACCGATTTTGAAGCCATTCGCGCTTTTGTCCTGGAAAAGCGCATCGACATGGTGGTGGTTGGTCCGGAAGCTCCTTTGGTGGCCGGACTCCGCGATTTTTTCGCGCAGGAAAAGGACTTGCAATCCGTAGCCTTTATCGGCCCCTCCCGTCAAGGAGCCATGCTGGAAGGCAGCAAGGACCTGGCCAAAGCCTTTATGCGGCGGCACCACATTCCTACAGCGGCCTACCACACCTTCACCCCCGAAACCTTGGAAGCAGGCATCGCCACGCTGCGCAGCATGCGTCCTCCCTATGTGCTAAAGGCAGACGGGTTGGCGGCAGGCAAGGGCGTACTCATTCTGAACAACTTAGAAGAGGCGGAACAGGAATTGCAGGAAATGCTGATGCATGCCAAATTCGGACAGGCTTCCGCCAAGGTAGTGATTGAGGAGTTCTTGCAAGGCATCGAACTCTCTGTTTTTGTGCTGACAGACGGCGAACATTACCGTATTCTTCCATCCGCCAAGGATTACAAACGCATAGGCGAAGGCGACACCGGACTGAACACCGGAGGCATGGGTTCCGTGTCTCCTGTCCCCTTTGCCGATGAAAGCTTTATGCGCAAGGTGGAGGAACGCATTGTGCGTCCAACGGTGGAAGGCATCCGAAGTGAGAAAACCGATTACAAGGGCTTTATCTTCCTCGGGCTGATGAATTGCAACGAAGACCCTTACGTGATCGAATACAATGTCCGTATGGGCGACCCAGAGACGGAATCCGTCTTCCCCCGCATCACCTCTGATGTGGTGGACTTGCTGGAACACACGTGGAAAGGCACCCTTGACCAAGCGGAACTGCGCATCAATCCGCAGACAGCGGCATGTGTCATGATGGTGGCCGGCGGTTATCCCGGTTCCTACGCCAAAGGGAAACGCATCACCGGACTGGATTCGGTACAAGACAGCCTGGTTTTCCACGCCGGAACCAAAACCGACCCGCAAGGCGCTATCCTCACCAACGGCGGAAGGGTGCTCTGTCTCACCTCCTTTGCCGACAACCTGGAGGACGCCTTGGCAAAAAGCTATGCCTCCGCAGGGAAAATCCACTGGGAAGACTGCTATTACCGCAAAGACATAGGGAAAGACCTGCTATAAAAGCGGCACTTCTTCAAAACGCACCTCCGCCCCGGCGTCTATATAGACCAGCCAAGCGGCCGGGACAGTGTAACCCGTTTCACGAAGCCGTTCCGCATACAGCCGCAGCTGCTCCTGATGGGATTTATGGGGATTTCCTGTTTTATAGTCGATTACCACAGCCTGCCTCCCCTTGACCAACAGGCGGTCCATGCGGTACACCCTGCCGTCCGCAGCGGACACCTCCACTTCCGTGCGCACCAGGCTTGCGGCGTCACCGAAAAGGCGGCCGGCGGCATCCGGCAGGAGCAAACGACACATCAAACGCAGTATAAAGTCTTTTTCCTTTTCCGGTATATCCGGATTCTTGGAAACGAGCTCCGCAGTGCGCCGCACATCGGAAGGCCGGTATAATTGAGCCAAATAATTATGGATAAGCGTCCCCCGTGCGGGTTCCTCGGAATCGGCATCGGATTTGGCACCGTCCGCCAAAGGAGGCAAAGCGCCGGAAGCCGCAGAAAAACGCGGCGTTTCCACACCGTCCGCTTTGTTATCCTGAGCATACGGCTCCGGATGGGCAAACACTGTGTTTTCCGGATAACGGTAAACCACGCTTGAGGTTTCCCCTTCCTGCGGCAGCGGCTTTAACTCGTGGGAAAACTGTTCCAGGCGCGAAGGGGTTACCTTCTCCTGCTTCGCCAACAGGTACAAGCGGTCTTTAGGACGGGTGAAAGCCACGTAATCAATGTTCCTGCTGTCCAATTCCGCCAAGGCGGATTCCTCTTTCCGTAAAGCGGCAAAGGAGGTATGGTCCAATCTGCTGTCCACATCCACCAACGCCACATCCAAGGTCGTGTCCCCCTCCGGGGGGACCGCTATGGGCGGATCCAGCCCAACCCAACGTTTGACATTTTCCGTCCGGTTTTTTTTCATCGGATATATCACAACCGGGAAGGACAACCCCTTGGCTTTATGTATGGTCATGATACGTACGGCATTCACCCCCTCCGGATTGGACAGGGACAGTTTGTGCTGCCTCTCCTCCCAAAAAGAAAGAAAATCCTCGTCGTTTTTGGACGCATCCTCGTGATAAGCCCACACGACCTCCTCCAATGCCATCAGGTAGGGGTTGGTGTCGTTTTCTGACGCCGAAAGGTGGAATTTTTTCACAATTTCCTGAAAAAGGGCATATAAATTCAGCCGCCGCATGAATGACACGTTGATTTGGCAACCCCATTGCTGCAGCTGACGTTCAAAATCAGCAGCCAGGGAAGCCGACGGAAGCGCTGTTTCCAAAGCCGCTCCGGGAACACGCGTGGAGAGATAGGCCAACAGCTGCGCCCGCGCCACCGCATGTTCAGGACGCTGCAGGTATTGCATGCAGGCGATGACAAAACAAACCTCCGGAGAGGCGGAAAGCAAAAGGGATTCCGAGGATATTACCGGGATGTCCTCCCGGGTGAGCGCAAGGGCGATACGGGAACCCAAGTCATTGCCTCGGGTAAGCACCGCCATATCATGGTAGGCATAGCCTTCCTGCCGCAAGCGCTTCACCAGGCCAAGCGTTTCCTGAAGTATGAAATCATCGTATGCAAGCTCCGCATCCGCCTTTAACAAACGGAGTTCCACACCTCCTCCGGTATTATCCGACACGGGTTTGCCCTGCTTGCCCTCCTCATACGCCCCGACCATATACGCATTGTCATTATCTGCCGATTGAGGGGTGAAAAACGTGTTATTGAAATCTATAATCTCATTCCGGGAACGGTAATTCTTGTCCAAAGGAGGTTGCGGATCAGGCTCAAACGCGTGTTTCAGCAAGCGCTCCCTGGCGTCCTGCGCCCCTTCCCTGTCCAGACGGGAAAGGTGCACAAACTGGCGCACATCCCCGTCCCGGAAACGATAGATGGCCTGTTTGGCGTCTCCGAACAAATAGGCCTTGCCCGTAGTGTCCGGCCGGCCGGTCTCCTTGGCCAGCCCCTCCTCCACCAATGGCAGCAGGTTCTGCCACTGCAAACGGGAGGTGTCCTGGAACTCATCGATAAAAAAGTAGGCATAGCGTTCGCCCAAACGCTCGTATATAAACGGCACCTCTTCTGAAGTGACGACTTTGGCAATGTATCGGTTGGTCTCCCCTATAAGCATTTGCTGGGTGGCCGCCTTAAGCTCTTCTGCCACCTGACGGAATTCGTTCAGCAAAGCAAAGGGGTAAATGTTTCCTAAAATATTGGCATACAGAAAATAATCGGATTTCCGCCCTTCCGCCTCCTCCCGTATGGACGTATACGCCTCCCGTAAAGCGGGAACCACCGCAAGCAGG
>DBVK01000018.1:5669-5835 GCA_002308135.1 Bacteroidales bacterium UBA1266 | reverse complement strand
CCTTCCAGCATGAATTTCACATTGCAGGGAAGCTGGCCGGTGCGCACCATAAATTCAAACGCCTTGGCCTGCATGAAGGACTGCCCTTTGTCATCGTCGGCGCCACGCGCCCAGATACGCCCGTCTTTCACCACCGGTTCAAAGGGCTGGGTGCGCCACAGCTCCA
>DBVK01000018.1:3181-5642 GCA_002308135.1 Bacteroidales bacterium UBA1266 | reverse complement strand
ACATCGTAGTGGCCGTACACCAGCACGGTCGGTTTCGCCGGATCGACGATTTTCTCGCCATACACCACCGGATTTCCCGCAGTCGGCATGATTTCCGCCTTGTCCGCCCCGGCTTCCAACAGCAGGGAACGCCATTTCTCCGCACAACGGAGCATGTCGTCCTTGTGTTCCGCTTCAGCGCTGATGGAGGGGATGCGGATCAGTTCAAACAATTCTTCCAGAAAACGGTCTTTGTGTTGTTCGATATACGCTTTTATGTCTTTCATAATTATATTGTTAAATGGTTTTTATCGGATTTCGTTCCCGTCTATCAAATGGTTCAGCATGGCATACAAGGCCAGGCCGGACACCGTCTTGATGCCTGTTTTCTTGGAAATGTTCTTACGATGGGTCACCACCGTATGCACCGAAATATTCAGCGCATCAGCCACCTGCTTGCCCGTATCGCCCCGGGCAAGGGCTTTCAGCACCTCCAATTCGCGTTCGGAAAGCTCGCAAGGTCCCACACCGGCATTGGGTTCCTCCTGCTGTCTTGTCAAAAGGGACTGCAATTTGGATTCCATACGGAAAAGATTGTCATCCAGCCCTATAACCGCATGAAACTGGTTCAGCACCGCCTGCTCCACAAAACCGGTCTGCAAAGCGACCAGCAAAAGATGGGGATAATCCTGAAAAAGACGGCGCAGCATCAGCCGTTGGGAGAAGTCCAGCACATTGGGGTCCAGTATCAGTATACGGGGATGCCTGGCAATCACCCTCTCCATGGCCACCTCCATATCCGGGCACACATCCACCACTGTGCAGCTGCCGCTTTCGGACAGCAGGGCGGCCATTCCGGCGGCCACAACAGGGGAACTCTCCACGATAATGACCTTATTTGTTTTTGCCATAATATTTCTTTTCCAATAACATCACATACGGGACCATCACTTTTTCCTCTATCATGGAATGCCTTTCCACATCCTCCGACAAGCGGTAGGTATCCATCGTGATGGACACCCGCTCTTTGGGGGAAAGCGCCGGCGGAAGGTATTTGACCAGGATATTCCGCAGATCAAAAAGCTTGTCCTCTATATTGCTGTGGTTCTTCTGAAAATCGCGGATACGGTACGCGCTGTCCGGCATCCCTTCCATCAAGTTGCGGATATAGGGGAAAACCGTTTCCTCCTCGTAGCGGAAATGTTCCTCCACCTCCCTGCGGTACTCCTCAAAAAAACCTTCCATCAGCCTGCGGTTGACCAGTGTGCACTGCTCGATGATGTGCTGCAGATGCTGCCCTATATGCGGGATTCTGTCTTCGAGGTAATAGATATGGGAAGCGCGCAGGTAGCGGATCAGGCTGTCCAGCTCCACTTCCGAAAGGGTTTTGTCGTCCGGCAGATACGTCTTGTCCGTATAAATACGGCACACCATCAGGAAGAATTCCGGAGACGTTCCCGCCGTACGGCACACCTCGGCCACCGTACGCTCTCCGAAACCAAGCGGAATGTCCCAGCGCGACAGAAGCAGCACCAGTTCCGGATTCCGGTTCAACAGATCCGACAGTTTGACGTCAGGATGAAAAATGCGTTCGTTCATAAGCAAAGACTCTATGCCCTGCGTAGGGCGCACCAAAATGCAAAGTTCCGAAAAATAGCGATACAAATCCCGGCGGCAGTGCAAAAAAAATGGTGCGGCACATAGGGAAGGTGAAGCGCACTTTTTTGACATCTCCGGTTTACCGCATCATTCAACCAATTCCCTCCACGAAGGCCGAAGCGCTGAAAGCTTGGCTGGCCCAAGCGGGCGGGTGGCGAAGTCATGTGACATCTGATGGCAGCTCCCGAAAAACAGAATGTTGCACCCCGTTCTTTTTGGGGCGTTTTGTTTTTTTATTGCTTTTGCCATTCTGTTCCTGAACGCTGATGCCCGGTGGGGCAAAACGGGAGGGGGCAGGAAAAGATTGGGGGGATTTCCACATGGCTGTTATTTTTTTGCACCGGACGATATGCCGTATCCGGAAAAATCGTATCTTTGCTTTTTTTTCGACAGTTCATTAAAAACCATTCGGCATGAATCTACTTCTGATCAGCAATTCCACCAATTTTGGGGAACCTTACCTGGCCTGGGCCATTTCCCAGCTGGAACTTTTCAAGCAAAAGCAGCAGCTTACGGAAAAGAGCCGCATACTGTTCGTCCCCTTCGCGGGCGTGTTCATCCAACAGCAGGCTTACCCCAAAAGCTACGACGCCTACGAGGAAAGGGTGAAAAAAGTGTTTGCGGAGAAACTGGGGCTGGAGAACTTCCGCTCCGTCCACCATTACGAGGACAAAATCCAGGCGGTGAAAGAGGCCGACTGCATTGTCGTCGGCGGAGGGAACACCTTCCATCTGGTGGCTGAAATGCACCGCTATGGCCTGATGGAAGCCATTAGGGAAAAAGCCAAAGAGGGCACGCCCTACATCGGCTGGAGCGCCGGTTC
>DBVK01000018.1:403-3167 GCA_002308135.1 Bacteroidales bacterium UBA1266 | reverse complement strand
ACCAATGACATGCCGATTGTGCAACCGGCCAGCTTCGAGACGCTGCGTCTGGTGCCTTTCCAAATCAACCCGCATTATCTGGACCCCCACCCCGAGATAGACAAAATGATCAAACACGGCGGTGAGACCCGTCAGGACCGCCTCAACGAATACCTTGCCGTCAACCAGTCCATGACCGTGGTCGGTTTGCGGGAGGCCTGTGCGCTGTGGCTCTGCGACGGACGCCTGACACTCAAGGGAGGCAAACCCATGGTGGTGTTCCATTATGACAAAGAGGGCGGCATTCGTGCGGAAGAATACCAACCCAACAGTGATGTTAGTTTTTTAATGCAATAAATTCCTGACAAAATGAGTATAGACTTATCCTGCAAATACATGGGCCTTACCCTGCCCTCGCCCTTAATTATCGGCAGCTGCGCTTTCACCAACTCGGTGGAGAAAATCAAAGAGATGGAACGCCTTGGCGCGGGCGCTGTCGTGCTGAAATCCATTTTTGAAGAGCAAATCAGCAACGAGGCTATGCGCTCGACGGACGAAGCCGGCACCTATGGTGGCACCATGGCGCTGGATTATGTGCGGCAATACACGGAGATGGCCGCCTATGAGAAATACAACCAGCTCATACGGGAGCTGAAGCAGACGGTGCATATCCCCATCATTGCCAGCATACACTGCCACCATGACGGGCCTTGGGCCGATTACGCCCAACGGATACAGGAGGCGGGCGCTGACGCGCTGGAAATCAACCTCACCACGCTGCCCACTGACTACAGGCTGTCGGGGGAGGAGCTGGAAAATCGCTATGCGGGCATTATCCGGCACGTGAAAAAGAACCTGCGCATCCCCGTGGCGGTGAAAACCAACCGCTACTTCACCTCGTTTGTGTACAGCATGCGGCAGCTCCGCCAGGCGGGCGCCGATGCCCTGGTCATGTTCCAACGCATGTACGAGCCTGACATGGATATTGAAAAAATGCAGATGACCAGCGCCCCCATATTGAAAGAGGGGGACGGTTTCCACGAGACCCTGCGCTGGACTTCCATTATGAACGAAAACATTGACTGCAGCCTGAGCGCCACCTCCGGCATAGTGAGCGGCGCGGATGTGGTGAAACTGCTGCTGGCCGGCGCGGACACCGTGCAAATAGCCACCGTACTGTACACCAGGGGGCTGGAGCAAATCTCCGTTATCCTGAGCGAACTCAAGGAATGGATGCTGCGCCACCATTATGACCGCATTGACGCCTTCCACGGCAAGATGGGCATGAAAGACAAGGCCAACGCCGATGTGTATACACGCGTGCAATTCATGAAACACTTCGCGGGCATTGAATAGACGTGATCAGTGTTCATCAATTAAGCGTATATTTTTCCGGGAATCCGCTTTTCAAAGGCATTGATTTTGTCGTCGGAGACAATGAGCGCGTCGGCCTGGTCGGCAGGAACGGCGTTGGGAAGACCACCCTGCTCCGCATTCTGGCGCGCGAACTGGAACCTGAAAGCGGGGACATCGTCCTGACCAAAGGTTTCCGCATAGGCTACCTGCCCCAAGAAATGAAGCTCCACAGCGACAAGAGCGTGTGGGACAAAACCTTGGAGGCCTTTGACGAAATCCGTGCCATTGACAGGGAAATAGAGCGGTTGAACACCGGCATCGCGGAACGGGAGGACTACGAATCCGAAGCCTACGCCTCCGCCATAGACCGTCTCAACGAACTCAACCACCGCCGCCTTTATTTGGGCGCAGCCCACATGGAAGCGGATATGAGCCAGGTGCTGACGGGTTTGGGCTTCACCCCGGAAGACTTCCAGCGTCCGGTCACTGCCTTCAGCAGCGGCTGGCAGATGCGCATCGAACTGGCCAAAATCCTTTTGCGGCGCACCGAAGTCATCCTATTGGACGAACCAACCAACCACCTGGACATAGAATCCATCCAATGGCTGGAGGATTTTCTGCAGAAATACCAGGGCTGCCTGATCATGGTATCCCACGACCGCCGTTTTCTGAACAGCATCTGCAAACGCACCATTGAAATCACCTTCGGGCACATAGAAGACTACAAATGCTGCTACAACGACTATGTGGACCGTCGGCTGGAACGCATCGCCCACCAGCGCAAGGTGCAGGAGAACCAGCAAAAGGAGATCAATGACATAGAGGCTTTCATCGAACGCTTCCGCTACAAGGCCACCAAAGCCAAGCAGGTGCAGAGCCGCATCAAGCAGCTGGAGCGAATGGAAGTGGTACAGGTGGACGAGCTGGACACCTCCCGCATCCATTTTCTGTTCCCGCCCGCACCCAAGTGCAACCGCGTGGTGTTTGAGGCGACTGGCCTCAGCTACGCCTACGAGGCAGGAAAACCTATTCTGCAACATGTGGACTGGGTCATCGAATCCCAGGAAAAAGTGGCCTTCATCGGCAAAAACGGGGAAGGAAAATCCACCATGATGAAGCTGCTGACGCGGGAGCTGCTGCCCCAGTCCGGCAGCCTGCATACCGGCGACATGGTGCGCATTGGCTATTACGCCCAAAACCAGAACCAGATGCTGGATCCCAGCCGCAGCGTGCTCCAAACCTTGGACGACGTGGCTGTGGGAGACATCCGTCTCAAAATCAGAGGCATTTTGGGGAGTTTTCTGTTTGAGGAAGACGACATGAGCAAAAAAGTGGCCGTGCTCTCCGGAGGGGAAAAAGCCCGGCTGGCCTTGGCCAAGCTGCTGCTGGAACCCTACAATGTGCTGCTGTTGGACGAACCGACCAACCA
>DBVK01000018.1:0-390 GCA_002308135.1 Bacteroidales bacterium UBA1266 | reverse complement strand
AAGGATGTGCTCAAAAACGCCCTGCTGCGCTATAACGGCACCCTGGTGATAGTGTCGCACGACCGGGATTTTCTGCAAGGGCTGACCGACAAGGTATTTGAATTCAAGAGCAAAGGCATCAAAGTGCATTTGGGCGACATCCAGGAATACCTGGACCAGCGGCAATGGGAAGCCCTGAACAACAGCACAAGCCGCCCCGCNNCCGCCGAAGCCGCCGGCTCAGTGTCATCATCCGGCAAGAACAAATGGGAGGAGCAGAAACGCAAGGAAAGCCTGGAGCGCAAACTGGAGAAAACAGTGCAGCGCATAGAAGACGCCATCGAAGCGACGGAAAAGGAAATGGCGGCCTGCGAGGCCAAACTGAACGACAGCGGGCGCTACGCCGCCGAC
>DBVK01000012.1:835-9012 GCA_002308135.1 Bacteroidales bacterium UBA1266 | reverse complement strand
GACCCATTGATTAAGAGTCAATTGCTCTACCAACTGAGCTACTGAGACAGCAAGTGCAAAAGTAAACCAAATACCAATGCGAAATACCGTTTTTCGAAAAAAAATAACATTTTTTGTGTATACCATAAGTTTTTTTGCGTTTGCCGCCTGCACGCGGGTGGAGCGGACGCATTACCCCAGCGGACAGACAGAATCGGAAATCCCGTACCGTTGCGGAAAAATGCACGGCAAGGCCGTGTGGTATTACGAACATGGCAAGCCCCGCCTCCAGGCGGAATATGTGAAAGGCCGCCTGCAAGGGGAATGCGTGCGCTATTACCGCAACGGCGGGACGGAAAGCCGTTGCACCTATGTGCAGGATACCTTAGAAGGTGTTTTCGAGCAGTTTGCGGAGGAGGGATGGCTTTCGGAGCGGTTTTTGTATAAAAAGGGGGTCAAGGACGGCCCCTACTGCGCTTACCATGACGGAGAGCAGCTGCAAGTGAAGGGCGCTTATGCGGAAGGGCAGTTCGATGGAGAGTGGATTTATTTTGATTTTCAAGGTTTTGTGGTTGGAAAAGCGCATTTTGAACGAGGCCGTGGCGTGTTGGAGGCTTACGATGACCAGGACAGGGTGGTCCACAGGGTCACTTACGAAAACAGCCGGAAAAACGGTCCCGAATCATTTTTTTCCCAAAATGGTTGCGAATATAAAACAATGATTTATCAAAATAATCGTTTAATACAAACGCTTGTTTACGATACGATGGAATGCAAACAAAAAACAGTGCGATGAGAAGGAGGTTTTTCGCTTGCCTTATGGGCATGGCGCTGAGTGTGTTATTATTTTCCTGCAAGGACAGGGAAGAGGATTTTGACGAGCAGCTGCTGATTGGGAAATGGGTGGAAGGCACGGAATATTACCGTTACGACGCTTCCCATTCCGGCGCCACTTGGGATACGGGTGACGACATGACTGAGGACGAGGCCCTGCCTTTTACCTGGAGCCTTTCCGGATCCCGTTTTGTCCATTACCACATCATGGAGGGCGGACAGATTGTTCCGCAAACCTATACGCTTAAAAAGCTGTCGTCGACGTATATGCAATACAGTGACGGATCCGGATACAGTCATCAGTTTTCAAAGGTAAATTAGTGAAGTATGAAAAAACCGTTGAAAATCACATTCATTTCCTTGGGAGCGTTGGCAGGACTGCTGCTGCTGGCCTTGTGTGTCACGCTTTGGCTGGCGCTTACGCCCGCCCGTCTCACACCCATTGTGAACAAAAGCATTAGCAGTTTCATCACTTGCCCCACCCATTTTGACAAGGTGGAGCTGACGTTTTTCTCCTCCTTCCCCAGGGTGGCATTGCAGGTGGAGGACGTTTCCCTTGTCCATCCGATGCCGGGCGCCCCTTCCGACACTTTGGCGCATGTGGAGAAGGTAAGTGCGGCGGTGAATGTCAGAAAACTATTAAAAGACAATACGTTAGAAATAAAAAGCCTGCATTTGGACGGCGGTTGCATCAACCTGTACACCGATGCGCAGGGCCGTCAGAATTTTGATGTGTTTGTATCCGATACGACCGATACTGCCTCTTCCAGTCTCCCTTTTGATTTGATTTCTGCAGAAAAGCTGAAAATCAGTCATATGAATGTCTCTTATGTGAATAACTCGTCTCAAATGACAGCGGCAGTGAGCGGTTTTTACACGAAAGCGAAGGCTGCGCTTGAAGAAGACGCTTTCGACGGTCACTTGAAAGCCGGTGCGGAGCGGATTGTGTTCCGCATGGCTGATTCCACCGCCATGGAGGCATGTTTGCAGGATGTCCGGCTGAAAGTGCAGGGCGAGATGGGACAGCAAGTGGTTAAAGCAAGCCTGCAAGGCGATTTCCCCGATGTGTGCTTCACTTTGGACACGCTTCCGATTGTGAAAAACAACAGTTTGAACCTGAAGTTGCCTTTCACATACGATATGCGGAACCGAACCCTTCGCGTGGAGAAAGTCTCCCTTGCGGTGGACGATATTCGGATGGATTTGGAAGGCAGCGTCAAGTCGGAGGACAGCCTGTTTTCCGATTTGCTTTGTGACGTGAACTATACCGTACATCCGCTGCCGGTATCCGCTCTGCTTCCCTGGGTGGAGAAATTCAGCCCGGGATTGCTGGAGGGGATGGCTATTGACGGAAAGATGAGTGTGAACGGTAAGGTGAGCGGCCATTATGCGGACAGCCTTATGCCGCTTGTCACAGCGCATGTGTGTTTTGAGAAGGGTGCGCTCCAAGCCCGGGAGCTGCTTCCTAATGATTTGAAAAACATAGTGGTGGATGCTACCGCCTGTATCAATATGAACACGCCGTCCGACTCTCGGGTGGAGGTGCACCGGGTAGCGGTGGAAACAGGGAAAAGCAGCGTGCAGCTGCAGGGAAGCGTGAAGGATGTGCTGGATAAGATGCGTTGCGATGTGCAGCTTACAGGAAAAATCCACCTGCCCGATGTGCAGGCTTTTATGCCGGAGGATCTTCCTTTGCAGGTGCAGGGCATGGTGACTCCCAAGCTGCAGCTGGGTTTCGCCCTGGCTGATTTGCAGCAGCTTGATTTGCGGAAAATCCAATGCAAGGGACGCTTGGATTTCCGTTCCTTGTATGCCGTATACGACAGTATGCATGTGGATTCCAAATCTTTGACACTTGATGTGCAGCTGCCTTCCCCGCACAAGAACGGTTTTTTCAAGGAAGTGATGCAGGCCAGGGTAAAGGCCTCCGCTTTGCATGCGGACATTTCGGAAGGCATGTCCGCCACGGTCGGACAGACGGACTTGACGGTGGGCATGTCCGACATCCTGGACACCACTTGCCTGCCTTCCGTGTATTGTGATTTTGATTTTTCCGAGGTGCAGGCCACCGTGGATTCCCTGATTGCCGGAATCCGCTCTCCGAAAGGGAGCGTATGCATGCGCCCCTCGGCCAAGGATGCCTTCATCCCTTCGTTTGACGTCCGTTACAGGCATGCGTCCTTGTCTATGCGTATGGGGGCTTTGCTGAGGGCGGTCACCCAGGCGGTGGGCGTCAAGGGGAGTGCAAGCTATGATTCCACGCAGACCAACATACTGGCCCAATGGAACCCCGATCTGAAGGTGGAGCTCCATGCGGCCAACATACAATCTGAGATGCTGAAGGAGGATGTGGACATTCCGAAAGTTGCGTTTGTGCTGACGCCGTCGCAGATGGATCTGCAGTCAGGCCGTTTCGCCATAGGCAATTCCGAATTCAACCTTTCGGGTACCCTTCACCATCTTTCCGAATTTTTGAACGATGAGGGTTTGCTGAAAGCCAAGTTGAAATTCGAGTCGGAATATGTGGATGTGAACCATTTGATGGATTTCTTCAGCGGGATGAACCTGGGTTCGGATTCCACGCAGGTGGAGGAGGCGGGGGAAGACTCCCCCTTTATGGTGCCGCTTGGCATGGATGTCACACTGAATACACACATTAAGCAGCTTTTGGCCGGGCAGACACTGATAGACAACCTGAACGGACAGCTGACGGTGAAAGACGGCGTGCTGGTATTGGAAGAGATGGGCTTTACCTGTGATGCGGCCAAAATGCAGCTGACCGCCATGTACAAATCGCCCCGTAAGAACCATTTGTTCGCCTATGTTGATTTTCATTTGATAGATATACGTATCGCCGACCTGATTGAAATGATTCCGGATATAGATACGATTGTGCCTATGTTGAAGGCCTTCTCCGGCAATGCCGAGTTCCATTTTGCCGCCCAGACCAACCTGAAATCCAATTACGACATCAAGTATTCCACCTTGCGCGGTGCCGCTTCCATCAGCGGAAAGGACTTGGTGGTGCTGGACAACGAGACCTTTACCACTATTGCCAAATACCTGCAGTTCAAGAAGAAGACAGAGAACAAAGTGGACAGCCTGTCGGTGGAAATGACTGTGTTCCAGCGGAATGTGGATCTGTATCCCTTCCTGATAGCCATGGACAAATACCAGGCCATCGTGGCCGGCCATTATGTGATAGGCAACAATTATGACTGCCACCTTTCCCTTGTGGACAGTCCGCTTCCGATGCGTTTGGGATTGAACGTTTACGGTCATCCGGAAAAAATGCAGTTCAAGCTGGAGAAGCCGCAGTACGCCACGATGTTCAAGCCGGAAAAGCGCAAGGTGGTGGAGAACGAGACTTTAAAGCTGAAACAAATGATTACGAATTCATTGCGTGAGAATGTTAAATAGAAAGGCATGACGGACAGAAAAATAAATATAGCGGTTGCCGATGTGATGGAGTTGTGCGGGGTGAACAACAGCAATGTGGCGTTTTTGTCCCAATTGTTCCCTTCACTGAAACTGATAGCCCGGGGCACGGAACTGCGTGTGATGGGGGAAGAGGAGCAGACGGATGCGTTTGTCGCTTTTTTCGGGCGCATGCAGCACTACCTCCAGAAGTTCGGGCGTCTCCGCACGGACGACATTCTTCGCCTTTGGGAGGAGGATGCCTGTGACAACGGGAAGGAAGGTGTTCTGGAAGGCGATATTATATTGTACGGCCGGGACGGCAAGGTGATACGTTCCCGCACCCCGAACCAGCTCCGCATGCTTCAGGAAGTGGAGCGCAACGACATGGTTTTTGCCATAGGCCCTGCCGGTACCGGCAAAACCTATACGGCCGTCGCTTTGGCTGTCCGCGCTTTGAAAAACAAGGAAATCAAGCGTATCATTCTGACAAGACCCGCTGTGGAGGCCGGGGAGAACCTGGGTTTTCTGCCGGGCGACATGCGGGACAAATTAGACCCTTATCTGCAGCCCTTGTACGATGCGTTGCGTGACATGCTGCCGCCGCAGCGGCTGCTTTCCTATATGGAGGACAGAACCATAGAAATCGCCCCTTTGGCTTTTATGCGCGGGCGCACCTTGGATAACGCTTATGTGATTTTGGATGAGGCGCAGAACGCGACGGCCACCCAGCTGAAAATGTTCCTCACCCGCATGGGGGAGAATGCCAAGTTCTTCATTACCGGTGACGTGACACAGATTGACCTGCCGCGTCACCAGCAGTCCGGACTGATGCAAGCCACCCGTATTCTGAAAGACATTCCCGGCATCAGTATTATTTTCATGAACCAGACGGACATTGTCCGCCACCGGCTGGTCACTTCCGTTGTGAATGCGTATGCGAAGCAGGAGGCTTTGGACGCGGAGTTACGGAAGGAGCGGGAAGCCGCGCAAAAACAGCCACCTAAGGGGGAGGAGCCATGCACTGCCTGACCGATTACGATGTGAAGGTGCTGATGGGCTTCAACATGTGCCTGCAGAAGAAAGCCAATTTCATGGAACTGTATATGGAGGCTTTTCCGGAACTGGCCGCCTTGGCCGCGTGCATCAATTCGGATACGGAAGCCTTTGACTGGCTGTTGGCGAACGGTTATCCGGAATTTGCCGCTTTAAGTGATTCCATTGACGATGAGGACGAAGCCACGGAATGGCTGCAACGCTACCACTTGGATTTCCTCTCGCTGTTCGCCGCCGCCTGCCGTAAGGAGGAAGCGGCGGTGCAATGGTTCAAGGAGCGGGATTTGAAAATGTTTCTGCTGCTGATAGACACTATACAGCGTATTTTGCTCCAACAGGCGTTGGATGCATCCAATGTCCATAAGATTCGTCGAACCTAACATTGAGTCGCATGCGTGATAAAATCATTTCCCTTCCCCCTATCAACGGTCGCGTCTGTTTTTTGTCGGACTGCCATTTCGGATTGCCCGACTGGCCCGAATCCCGGAAAAGGGAGGAGCGTCTGACCGCTTTTTTGGACAGCATTGCCGCGGAGGTCACCCATTTGTTCCTGCTGGGCGATGTGTTTGATTTCTGGTTTGAGTACAAAGATGTGGTCCCCAAGCATTGCCTGCGTTTTCTGGGCCGTCTGGCGGAGCTGGCGGACAGGGGCGTGCAGGTGTATTATATTTTGGGCAACCACGATATGTGGAGTTTTTCCTATATCCAGGAGGAAGTCGGACTGACGCAAATCAAGGGGATGGTGGATGTGGAAATCAATGGCAAACGTGTCCGTATGGGACACGGGGACGCGCTGGACCCAAAAGATTACGGATATCACCTGATCAAATGGATTTATGCGCAGCCTTTTAACCAAAGGTTGTTTGCCATGCTGCATCCGAGGCAGTCGTTTGCGCTGGCCCGGGCGGTTTCCATGAAAAGCCGCCGTGCCCACGAAGAGGCGGACAAAGTGTTCTTGGGCGAAAAAGAGCCTATTATCCGCTATTGCCGGGAAGTGCTGGAACAGACACATTTTGATTATTTTATATTCGGGCACAGACACCTGCCTGCGGACTACCCTTTAACGGAGGACAGCCGTTATTTCAACACAGGAGACTGGCTTCACCACGATTCTTACCTGATGCTGCATGAAGGCGAGGCGGTGTTGTCGCATTTTGAAGCGGACGCATTCGTTTGCGGTAGGGGAAACGGCTGAAAATTCAGCGCGGGTTTAAGGCAAGAGTAATCCTTATAGCCATAGGGGTAAGCAGACACGGTAAAAGCACGTTTCCACAGGGTCTTTCCGGAAGAGATCAATATGGCGCCTCCACCCAAACCAATAAGGCCATGCTGTCTTAAAAAAAGGGGAAAGGTTGAAAAAAACTGTTAATTATTTTTGACCATAGCAGAAAAGACAAAAGAAAAACAATTATATTTGCATCATCATTTCCCATCGGATTCACCGGACCAAAAGCACTACACGCGGCTGAATCCATAACCGAAGTTTTCAGAATAAAAAAAATGAATGCCATGAAACAACATCTTCACATTCCAGGCAAAATGCTGCTGCTTATGTGCCTGCTGTCCGGATCAGCGCATGCGCAAACGAAGCCTCATGCCTGGCCCGCATTCCGGTATCAGACGGATACGGGGAAAAACAACGCCTGTATGTACAATGTTCCTCCGGAAAAGGGAATCCGCGCGGTGAGCGTCTGCGCGGTGTGGAAGCTGACAGACACTGCTGAACGTACATTGTGGAGCGTGAAGGACAGCAGCGGGAAGGTTGCGGCGGAGGCCGGCGGGAAGGCCGTACGCGCGGGCGTCCCTGTGGTCCGGACGGACATCGCGGGGCTGCCGCGCAGGATGCGGAAAGCACCGCTCACCCTCACCCTGGGCGGTGACAGCGTGCGGATGGACGCTTTGTTGGAGACCCTGTTCTATCCGTACGCGCTCACAAGGGGCCAAAGGGTTGCGGCGGAGACATACCTCGCCCTGAAATACGGAGTCACGATCCATGAGGACTACCTCTCCCCTGAGGGCGACACGCTGTGGTTTTATGACACGGACAAGCAGTACAGCCACGCCATCGCAGGCATTGGCCGAGACACGCTGCACGGGATGCACCGTGTGGAGGGCATTTCCGCGGAAAGCGGCCTGCTGAAGCTGCGGCTGCTTCCGGACGGCGGCAAGGCGGAGCTGTTGCCCGGAGAGTACCTGCTGTTGGGAGCTTCAGAGGGGAAACTGTCTTTCGGCTGCGGCAGTGCCTTCGCGACCGTGGCGGACAGCATCGTGCTGTTTGACCTGATGGAGCGCGCCTGGCTGGTAAGAGCAACCAATATAACAAACTGCCGCACGCAAATCTCCGTCGCGGCGGACTCCCTGCCGGGGACGGACAGCCTCTACCTGCTGGTGGACCGCAGCGGGAATGGCCTCTTTGACGGCGCGGACTGCTATGGTCCCGCCAAGGCCGACAGCGGCGGAATGTTCACCTTCGCGGTTTATTGGGATAATGACAACAGCGGAACGGACCTGTTCACCTTCGCGCGTGCAGGGATTCCGGAGCGCGTCATGTCTTCCATGCCGCCTGCCGGTGAAACGGAAGATGAGGGTTCGGAGTCCTCCACCGGCATCCGGGATGCGCGGATCCAAAGCGGGAAGACGGCAGTATGGCCCAACCCGGCTTCGGAGAGGCTGCATGTTCAGACAGGCATGACCGCACCGGTTGAGGCAATCATCACCGACAGCCAGGGAAGGCTGCTGCTGCGGCAGAGCTTCGCGCAGCCCTCCTTTGAAATCAATGTCAGCGGCCTTTCCCCCGGCAGTCACACGCTGCGGCTGCAGGGCGGCGGCAATGCTGAAAACATACCCTTTGTGGTAAAGTGACAGGCCATTGCCCCTATTAGCAATCAGAC
>DBVK01000012.1:509-778 GCA_002308135.1 Bacteroidales bacterium UBA1266 | reverse complement strand
TTGGCAACCCTCATCATTGCGGCCACCCTGGGCATCGCCATGGCAGGCGGCCTGGTGAAATGGCAGGAAATCACCTCCTTCTTCAAGGGGGATGACACGGCAAAAACGGCGGAAACGAAAGCGAAGACAGAAGCCGCAGACCCGTCACACGGTACGACCTATGCGCACGCCACCGTTTTCAGCGGGATGCCCTTCACCCTCACGGTGGAGGGAGCCACGGTGCATGGTGAGGCGGGCAGCCTGGCGGAGGCTGCGGAGCTGTCGCTGTC
>DBVK01000012.1:0-504 GCA_002308135.1 Bacteroidales bacterium UBA1266 | reverse complement strand
CGCTGTCGGCATTGGACAGCGTGCCGCCGCTGGCGGCGGGCATGGTGAACGTGACCAAGGGCGCGGCGGGCTACCGCCTGTCGCCCTCCGGCATGGGTTTCAGCAGGCCCGTGCGGGTGGAGCTTGGCTACGACTCCCTGCTGCTGCCGAAAGGCCACAGCGCCAAGGAGATAAGGACGTTCCTGTATAACAGCGGAAAAAAACGCTGGGAGGCCCTGCCCATGGACTCCGTGATGGAGGGCGCGCAGAGGACCGGCGCGCAGACCACCAAGGCGGGCGACCTGGTCAACGCCATCGTGCAGCTGCCGGAGCTTCCTGAAGCGCAGTCCTTCACCCCGAGCATGCTCGGCAAATTAGAGGCGGCGCACCCCGCGTCGGGCGTCACGCTGATGGAGGCTCCGCAGGCCAACAGCCAGGGGACGGCCAATTTGAGCTACCCCATCACCGTTCCGGCAGGCCGTGGCGGCCTGCAGCCCAATTTGAGCATCAGCTACAGCAGCGAGG
>DBVK01000073.1:6895-10810 GCA_002308135.1 Bacteroidales bacterium UBA1266 | reverse complement strand
GGGTTGGCGTACCAGTCGCCGCCGCCCCGGTACTTCAGCAGTGCGACGGATTGCGCATTCACCGCGAAGGCAAACAGCATCACACACACACACAACAAGCTGCGTTTTTTCATGCTCCAATTTTTTTCATCGCAAAAATAGCGTTTTTTCACATATGCCGTAAGGCTGCACACAATAAAAAAAACACGTTTCCCCAAGTCCGCACAGGGCATGGCGCATTCGGACCGAAAAAAAAACGCATAATCAGTTAGCATGTTTGCGCATTCGTATGAAAAAGTGTACTATTTTTGCACGTTTTTTTCAAATGAATATTTTTTCAACAAAAACATTAACATTATGAAAAGATTTCTCCCCATTTTCTGCGTGCTTTTCCTCTTTGCGGGAAACCATGCGGTGCAAGCGTCTGACAGCGTGACGGTCAAGAACCTGAGTTACGCTTTTGTGAACACAAACAACCTGCCTGTGACCATCACAGACTCCCTCATCAGCAGCACCCCGCTGCTGAAGGACATGTTCAAAGGCCATGTGGCCAAGGGATACTCCCTTACATTTACGCAAGCCCAGCTACTTCATGTTAAGACAAGAAGTAACCTTATGACTGAATTCTTTCCGGAATTCTTCCTGTTGGACGAGCAATTCAATGAAGTGAAGGAATACCGCAAGAATCCCTTATATGCTTACGTGGAGGCGGGATCCTATTACCTGATTGTGACGGATCAAAATTCCGGAAAGCCTGACCCAAGCAAACACCAATGGTATGAGATGACCATTTCCACCATTTCCAATAAGTGTGATTTTGCGCACCTGACCTACATCCCGGTGACACTGCCCGCCGCTCTTACGGACACCCTTACCGAAAAAAGCCCCGTGCTGACCGAAGCCCGTATAGCCAGTCATGCCAAAGGTTACAGCTTCCAAGGTGTCAAGGACAGCTATGTGGAGATTACAATGAAGAGCGGTCTTGACGAATACCTCTTCCTGCTGGACGCCAACTATCGAATCATCGCATCCAATGATGACGACGTACTCACTGACTGCCGCCTTGTGCATCAGCTGCCCGCCAACGGCACTTATTATGTGGTGGCCACCACCTATTTTGCCGAAAGAACTGGAACCTTTCACCTCAGCATACACCAGTTCTCCAGCCTCCCCGTGTATTACATTGACGCCATAAACGGCAGTGACACGGCCACAGGCGCCTCCGCCTCCGCCCCCCTGCTCACGCTGGATACGGCTATCCACCGTTCCGAAGGCATAGGAATCTATTACCTGATGGAGGACTACACCTTTGGCAACAACGACAACAACTCCCTGTATTTAACCTTTGGCAAACTGTATCCTTATGAAAAGGACATCAAGCTTTCCATTCATCCGGACATGAGCGATGCTATTTTTGAAATTAGCGGAACCATGATTTTCGGCGAAGCCGGGGGCAGACACTTTTTCCTGATGGACAGCATACACAATCCCTATGGGGATATACTCCTGGACGGAAAATACAACCTTGGAAGCTATGTGGAGGTGAACAACACCAAAATCACCAACTGTCACTTTGAGGATTTATTCTATGCCGACAGTCTGGTGATACGCAACTGCACCTTCACCTGCGACACCGTAGATGAATTCTTCTACGGAGGCGCCATCCGTATCTGCAACTCCACCTTGAGCAACAACTGGATAGATGATTTTGTGAGTATGAACGACTGGTATCTGTCCAAGCCCGTGTTCCGCATGGAAGGCGGCCAGATCAGCGGCAACAACTTTTTGTCCGGCATCGGATTCTACAACACTACCCTTGAACTGGTCAGCGGAGAATACAAGAACAACCGTTCCGGCTATAGCTCATCCCTTAATCTTTCCATGGTCAATGCCGGCGGTATGACCGCCTATAATTCCACGGTTTGCATAGGTTCGGGCTTCACCATGGATGCCAACAACTACCTTCTTTTGGATTCCACCTCTGTTATCCGCATAAGCGAGAACCTCTCCAACAGCTTGGTGGCGCAGGTGCTTCCCATCAAAGCGGACAACGAAGGCAATCCCAGCCTGGGCTATGCCAACGGCAGAAGGATTCTGGAGGGTTCCAACGAATTGCTTGCCGCCAACTACCAGAAATTCAACATTGCCCAACTGGACACCAAAGTATGGTACCTGCGTCCGGACGGAAAGATTTACGATACCGAAGTGGCCGTCAAAGAGGCCGGAGAGACCGTCTGCCGCATTTACCCCAACCCCACTCAGGGCATGGCGCGCATAACGCTTAACCAAGAAGTGACCGAACTGCGGATCACGGACATGCAGGGTAAAGTCCTGCACCGCCAGGAAGTCAACGGCGAGGAAGCGGCCCTCAACCTGCAATCCTACGCCAACGGAATGTATTTCATTCAATTCCGCAACGGACAACAGGTGATTGGCTTGCAGAAAGTGATCAAACAGTAAGTGTTTTTTCAAACCATTAAAGAGGGCACCCGTAAGATGCCCTCTTTTTTTTATGGGAACCTGCCCGCCCCTTATCGCGCTCTTCCGAGAGAGCAAACATGGCAACGGAAAATTTTTATCGGCAGGAACGGGTTCCGTATACGAATTTTGCGGAAATTTGCATCTTTAAGAACAAAATGTTTAACCGTTCTCCTGTTGAACAAAAAAAACAATACAATGCTTGATCCTAAAAGAGTTACAGCCTTAGAAAAACAAGCTGCACAAAGCCGCAGGGACATTTTACGCATGGTGCATGCCGTTCAATCCGGACATCCGGGCGGTTCCCTGGGTTGCGCCGATTTTTTGACCGCCCTGTTTTCGGAAGCCATGCGGCGCAACCCCGCCGCCTTCCGTACAGACGGCAAGGGACAGGACATGTTTTTCCTCTCTAACGGCCATATCACACCGGCCTTGTACAGTTGTCTGGCCCGCGCCGGCTATTTTGAGGTCAGCGAACTGGCCACTTTCCGCAAACTGGGCAGCCGCCTGCAGGGGCATCCATCGGTACACAGCGGTCTGCCGGGCGTGCACATTGCCTCAGGCTCCCTCGGCCAGGGGACTTCGGTCGCCATCGGCGCCGCTGAAGCAAAAAAACTGAACCGGGACAAAGGGATTGTTTATGTGCTGGCCGGAGACGGCGAGCTGGACGAAGGCCAGAACTGGGAAGCATTCATGTATGCCGGCGCCAAGGGCGTGGACAACCTCATTGTCACCATAGACTACAACAAAAAACAGATTGACGGAAGCACAGACAAGGTGATGAGCCTGCTGGATCTGAACGCCAAATTCAAGGCTTTCGGCTTTGAAGTGTTTGAAGGCAACGGCAACGACATGGCCGAGACGCTCACGGTGCTGGACAAGGCGAAAGCCGCCTGCGGCAAAGGCCACCCCGTCGCTTTCCTGATGCATACCGAAATGGGCTGTGGCGTGGACTTTATGATGGGCACACACAAATGGCACGGCACCCCGCCCAACGACGAACAGGCCGCCAACGCACTGTCACAATTGAAGGAGACGTTAGGTGATTATTAGATTCCCTTTCGGGAATGGAAGTCAGAGGTTGTTTTTGTTTGCGGCGGCCAGTGGTGCTACGGTTAGGCAAATTCTCTTACCGCCGCGAATNNATGGGCACACACAAATGGCACGGCACACCTCCTAACGACGAACAGCTGAAAGCCGGACTGGCGCAGCTGGAGGAAACGCTTGGCGATTACTAAACCACCCGTTTTTCCATATGAAACGCTTGGACAGATACGTGCTGAAAACGTACATAGGGCCTTTCTTCATGACGTTTTTGGTGGTGGTGTTTATGTTTCTGATGCAATTCGTATGGAAATACATTGACGACCTGGTCGGCAAAGGGCTGGAATGGACGGTGATACTCAAACTCATGAGCTATACCGCCATCACCTTCATCCCCATGTCCCTGCCGCTGGG
>DBVK01000073.1:0-6883 GCA_002308135.1 Bacteroidales bacterium UBA1266 | reverse complement strand
ATGACCTTCGGCAACATGGGCGAGCGTTTTGAACTGACCGCCATGAAATCCGCAGGCGTCCCGCTTTACCGCATCATGCTCCCCCTGATCTGCTTCGCCATCGTCTGTTCGGCAGGCAATTTCTTCCTTTCCAACAACCTGGTCCCCTACGCCAACCTGAAAAGCACCATGCTGTTGCGGGACATACGCTCCCAAAAGCCGGCCCTCAGCATCGAAGAGAAGGTGTTCTACAAAGGCATAGACAATTATGTGATCCGCATCGGAGAAAAGGGAAAAGACAACCAAAGCGTCCGCGATATCCTCATCTACGACCACAGCAACGGAAGGAGCACGGCGCGACTCACCCATGCGGAACGCGGCAGCATGGTGATGGACGAGCAGAAACAGCTGCTGGTGTTCACCCTTTACAACGGATACTACTTTGACGAGGACATGCGCAACAACGGTGAAGCGCCGGAAAGACGCATGGTGATGCGCGGCCGCTTCGATAAACAAATTGTCCGCTTCGACTTGTCCTCCTTCCAATTCAGCCGCAGCGACGAGGGCGTGTTCAAAAACAACTACACCGCTTTGAATGTCGTGCAACTGGGTCATTTCATAGACTCCATACGCCAGGAGAACACCCATAACAGGCAGCGGATGGAGACAGAGATGCTGTCGCGCTTCCGCGTTCTGAACGCCTGCGCCGCGGACAGCGGCCTGCACACCCCCGACACTGCAATTGTACACCCCTTGAGCGCCCAACAGGCGTACAGCAAAGCCTGCATCGCCCTGCAAATGTTCCGGGAGCACCGGGGGCACCTGGAATACTACAACATGGATCTGACCAACCGCTGCGAACAGCTGTGGCGCTACGAAATAGAATGGCACCGCAAATTCACCCTTTGTCTGGCATGCCTCCTGCTGTTTTTCATCGGGGCGCCGCTGGGTTCCATTATCCGCAAGGGAGGCATAGGCGTACCGCTGACGGTCAGCATACTGATTTTTGTGTTCTACTGGGTAATTTCCACCATAGGGGAGCGCATGACCCGCGTCGGCACCCTTTCGGCTTCCTGGGGCATGTGGATTTCCTCCGCCATACTGCTTCCCATAGGAGTATTCCTGATTTACAAATCCACAAAGGAAAGCCACTGGCTGGATTTCTTCCAATCAAAAAAATTCAAAGGCTTATTCAAACAGCTTTTCACGAAAAAACCGCATGAAGATACTGCAAATCTGCAATAAGTCCCCCTACCCGCCCAATGAAGGCGGTTCCATGGCGATGCATGCCGTCACGCGTATGCTGCTGGGGCAGCATTGCAGTGTCAAAGTGCTGGCAATGGAAAGCCGGAAATATCCAATACGCGAGACGGAGATTCCGGATGAGTACCGTCGGCAAACCGCTTTCGAATGGCTGTTTGTGGACACCAGCGTCCGCCCCCTTGCCGCACTCCGCGCACTGCTCCTCAACCGCTCCTACCACGCGCTGCGCTTTTACAGCCGGACTTTTGAGCAGAAACTCCGGGAGACGCTCCGGAAAACATCCTATGACATCATCCAGCTGGAAACCGTCTATCCGGCCGTATACCTGCCGGCAATCCGCAGCTGCAGCAAAGCCAAGGTGGTCATACGCGCCCACAACATCGAGCACAAGATTTGGGAGCGTATCGCCTCCCACACTCGCAACCCATTAAAAAAAGCCTACTTGCGCATACTGAGCCGGCAGCTCCGGCGGTTTGAGCTGGAGGCGCTGCGACAGGCCGACGGGATTGCAGCCATTTCCCGCATTGACGCGGAAACATTCCAACGCATGGGCATTCGAACCCCCATGCAGGTCCTCCCTTTCGGCATACTTCCACCCGAAATGGGGGAAAAACCCGCACCTGGCGTATGCAACCTCTTTTCCCTTGCCTCCATGAACTGGAGACCCAACGAGGAGGGAATCCGCTGGTTTGTGCGCCAATGCTGGCCGCTGATACGCAAACAGCATCCCGGACTGGAATTCCGGATTGCAGGCAGGCACATCCCCCCGCATTTTCTGGAGCCGCTTCCTCCGGGCATACGGATCATCGGCGAAGTGGCCGATTCCGCAACCTTCATGCGCGAAAACGGCATACTGATTGTACCGCTGCTTTCCGGCAGCGGCGTGCGCATCAAGATATTGGAGGGGATGAGCCTTGGAAAGACAATCATCGCCACCACCATAGGTGCGGAAGGGATTCCGGCCACCCACAGGGAGCACATCCTTATAGCCGACACTCCCGAGGCCTTTGCCGAAGAAGTGTCCCACTGCCTGGCGCACCCGGACGCATGCCGCCGCATAGGGGAAGCCGCCAGGGAATTTGTCCTCAAAGAACACCATGAAAACCATATAGCCGAACGTCTGCTGGACTTTTACCGGCATCTGCTCACAACGAAACCAAGTATATAAAAAACATCATGATGAAAAAGAAGATTTTAACCCACATTTGCGCTGTCGTCCTGCTGATAGTGACCGCAGCGGTGTTCTTCGCCCCTGTATTTGACGGGAAAGCCATACGCCAAGGGGATATGGAAAAGGCAAGAGCCATGAGCTATGAACAAGTGCAGTACCATGACCAGACCGGCAACTACACCAATTGGAACAGCAGCATGTTCAGCGGCATGCCCGCCTACCAGATCTATTCCACCCCCCAGCACAACATTTTTGCCATCTTGAAGCAAGCAAGCATCTCCCGTGTGCTGGGCTCTTCCAAAGAGTGTAGTTTTGGCGTGCTGTTGCTTTATTTCTTAGGCTTCTATATCGCCCTGGCCGCTTTGGGACTCAATCCCTGGCTTAGCATACTGGGGGCTTTGGCGTTCGGCTTCGGCAGCTACAACATTATCATTATCGAGGCCGGCCATATCACCAAAGCCTGGGCCATTTCGATGATGGCCCCCATTCTGGCTGGTGTCATTCTCCTTTTCCGGAAAAAATGGTTGTGGGGAGGCATTCTCTTCACGCTGGCCCTCGGACTGCAAATACNNACATCCAAATCACCTATTACACCATGATTGCCGCCCTGATTCTCGGCATCGTCTACCTGGTTTTCGCCTGCCGGGAAAAGCAGCTGATCCCCTACCTGAAAGCCTTGGGTGTCATTTTGATCGGATGCTGCTTCGCCGTGCTTTGCAATGCGCGTCATTTGATGGTGAACAAGGAATACTCCAAATACACCATGCGCGGAGGAACGGAAATCACCGTGTCTCCCAATGATTTGTACAAAGACGCCGCCGCTCCTGCAGCGGAGAAGGTATCCTCGGGACTGCAGCTGGATTACGCTTTCAACTGGAGCTACGGCATAGGCGAAACCTTCACCCTGTTGGTTCCCGGCATGTACGGCGGCGGGTCAGGCGAACGCATGGGAGAAAAAACCCAGTTCCGCCAGACCTTCCAAAGCGATATTGCGCCGCTCTACTGGGGAGACCAGCCCTTCACCTCCGGTCCGGTCTATTTCGGAGCCGTGATTGTGTTCCTGTTTGTATTGGGACTCTTCCTTGTCAAAGGGCCGGAACGCTGGTGGATAGGCATCTCCACGATAGTGGCCATTCTGATGTCCTGGGGAAAAAACCTGATGGGATTCAACGCCTTCCTATTCCACCACCTGCCCCTCTACAACATGTTCCGCACCCCTTCCATGAGCCTGGTCATCGCCAATGTGGGCGCGGTGCTGCTCGCCATACTGGCGCTCAAAGCCGTGCTGGATCGGACAGCGGACGAAAAAACAGTGAAACGGGCGCTCTTTTGGGCTAGCGGCATCACCGCGGGCATCTGCCTCCTCTTTGCGGTTTTCGCAGGCTCTTTCGCCTACACTGGAGCTTCCGACGAAAGCATGGCGGCCCAATACGGCGAATATTGGCCTTCGATTCTAAGCGTACTGCAAGCGGATCGCAAATCCCTGCTGGTCGGGGACTGCTGGCGTTCCACCGGACTGATACTGCTAAGCGCAGCCTGTCTGTGGCTCTATATCGGAAAACAATTAAAAAAAGAAGGCATTCTCCTGGCCGCGCTGATCCTGATTGTCACCTTTGACCTTTGGAATGTGGACCGTCGCTACCTGAACGACGACAACTACATCAGCGACCGCAACATGACCACTTTGCAGCCCGCCCCCTACGACAGCGAAATCGACCGTCAGGCTGCGCAATTCGGGGATCAGGACTACAGGGTGTTCAATTATGCTGTGAACACTTTCAACGACTCCTACCCTTCCGCCTACCATCACCAGATTGGGGGCTATCACGCCGCCAAGCTGCGCCGCTACCAGGATGTGATTGATTTCTACATTTCCCGGCAAGTGAACAATGGGGTGTTGAACATGCTGAACGCGCGCTATATTGTCGCACCGGACAAAGAGCGCGGCTTTGTAGTGATGCGCAATCCAGAGGCCTTGGGCAACGCCTGGTTTGTCGATTCGGTACAGTTGGTGGAGAACGCCAACGAGGAGATCCTGGCACTGCACAGCCTGAATCCGGCAGACAAGGCGGTGGTCAACAGCAAGGAATTCGGTGACCAGCTGAAATTCAACCCTGAGCATATTCGCCGTGACAGCCTCTCCACCATCACCATGGAACATCTGTCCCCCTACAACCCTGACAAAGTGGTTTACCACAGCAAAACCGCCAAGGACCAATTGGCTGTTTTCTCTGAAATATACTATGCTCCCGACTGGTTTGCCTACATTGACGGCAAGCCGGCAGATTACGTGCGTGTCAATTACATTCTCAGGGGAATGGTGCTGCCTGCGGGCGAACACACGATAGAATTCCGCAACGAGGCACCTACCCTGCACCGCTGGGAAAGAATCAGCATCGCCGGATCCGTGCTGCTGGCGCTTTGCATTGGCGGAGCCTTTGGGCTGACTTACCGCAAACGGAACAGGAAACCTATTTCAACCAAGCCAACAGCCGCCGCTTAAGGGCTTTGAGGGCATGAGGAATGTGCCGGTTCACGCGCAAGGAAAACGAGCTCGTGTGCCGGTACATTTTTTTTTCGAATGCCGTGTCCGGCACCATGAACGGAGGTTGCCGCAAAGGGAATTCCATGGCATTGGTGCGGAAAGTGATGTTTCCGGATGCATTGTGCGTGGCCGCGGCATCGTTGCCGATATTGGAAATCAGGTTCACCGAAGGAAAAACGCACAACTGGTTCTGGGAGGCTAACGTAAAGTACCACTGCCAGTCCCAAGAAGAAACCCATTGGTTGTCCATGTATTGCAACTGCCACCTCCAACGATGGTTGTCCTTGCCCCGGTATCCGCTGTTCACAATGACGGATTCGGCCAAGGGGGTGTTCCGCCACTGCATGGGATAGTCCATGGCTTCCCATGCCCTGCGCCAGGTAGCCCATCCCCAACAGTTCTTGAAGCGGGAGAAAAGGTAGGAATACGGTGCCCGATAGGCCGAAGCCACGGGATTGGTTCCCGCTATCATACCGATGCGCTGATCCTGCCTGTAGGTTTCCAGCATCTGCCGTATAAACGGGAAAAAGCTGGGGTCGGCAATACAGTCGTCCTCCAGCACTATTCCGCATTCCTCGTTGGCGAAAAGCCAGGAGATGGCCGCATACACATTGGGGCCGCAACCCACGTTTTTCTCCTGGAAAAACGTATGCACCGAACAATCCCAGTCTATGGAAGACGTGATTTGTGCGCGCAGACCAGCCACCAGGGCATCCTCTCCGGGAACCGTAGCCCGGGGGCCGTCGCAAGCAAGGTAAAGGTGTTCCGGCTGGCACTCCCGTATGGACTGGAAGGCCTTCAGTGCGATTTCAGGCCGGTTGAAAAAAACAAACAGAATCGGAATATCGTACATGTCCCCTCCTTACACCACTTGGTTTGTTTTTCGGATATATACCGGTATCAGTTTCAGGGCCAAGCCCGGACAGCAATGCAACAGCCGGTCCAACAAACGGACCGCGCATTTTTTCCGGATATAGGGGTTTTGGGCATAGTCAGGCAGCTGCTCCAGCATTTCCTTGCGGATTTCCCTTACTGTGTCCGGCTTGGGCTCCAAGGAATTGTACACATAATTGAACACCGAGGTCAGGTAACCTTTTTTGAAATAGATGAAATCGATTTCATCTTTGTAGTCCGCGTATACGCCTTTTTCCTTCAGAAAAGCCATCAGCGAACGGAAGGTGGCCAGACGCTTTTGGTATTTGGCGCTGTCCTTGGTGGTGCATACCGAACCCGGACGGATAAGGTAATGGTAGAACGGCTTGTCCACATGCGCAACGGAGGAGGCCAGCAGCAGCGAGGCGGTGACAAAATAACTGTCGTCCGCAGAGCGGGATTCCGGATAGCGTATGCCATATTTCTCAATCATCTCCCGTTTGAAAAGGAAGGTCCAGAAGAGCGAGACGTAATGCTGCAGGAAATAGCAGCGTTTTTCCCGGGTGAGCGCACCCGGCTCCACCTCCGGATTCTTCAGGATTTCCGTGGGCTTTCCGTCCAAATAGTCCTTAGCGGCCTGACCGTAGCACAAATCCACTCCGCCTTGTGCCTGCGCCTCCCTGTAAAGCTCCTCAAACATGGTCGGCTCCACCCAGTCGTCGCTGTCCACAAAGGCAATGTATTCGCCCTTGGCCTGCGGTATGGCGAAATTGCGCGCCATGCCCGCTCCTACATTATGCTCGGGCTTCAGGAAGACGAACTGGTCCTTGCGTGGATGGTTTTCAATCATTTGCCGCACCAGTTCCATGCTATTGTCAGGACCGTGGTCGTCCACATAAATGAATTCCATTTCCTGCAGCGTCTGATCCAACAGCGATTGCGTGCATTTCCCTATATACTGCGCCACCCCGTAAACGGGCAAAATAACCGATACCTTCACCATAATTAAAATTATTAATTGTTTTTCAATTGGCCGCCGCACGCGACGGGCC
>DBVK01000168.1 GCA_002308135.1 Bacteroidales bacterium UBA1266 | reverse complement strand
AGGCGGCTCTCAAACATTTTCTGGTGGATGAGCACGCTGCCTTTCGCTTGTATGGCCGTAACCAGGGCGATGCTGATAAGGTCGGGGGTGAAGCCCGGCCAGGGGGCGTCGGCGATGGTCATGATGCTGCCGTCCATGAAACGTTCTATCTCATNNCGTCGGCAATGGTCAGTATGGAGCCGTCCATAAAGGTGTCCGCTTCGTAATGCTCCTGCTTGGGAATGTGCAGGTCGTCCCCCTGCCGCTCCATTTGGATGCCCAAGCGTTCAAACACTTTGGGAATCAGACCTAAGTGTTCAAAGCCCACTTGCTTTATGGTGATGTCGGATTGGGTGATGGCCGCCATGCCGATAAAACTGCCGATTTCAATCATATCGGGAAGCAGACGGTGCTCGCAGCCGTGCAAGCTGTCCACCCCCTCGATGGTCAGCAGGTTGGAACCCACGCCGGAAATTCTGGCGCCCATGCGGTTGAGCATGCTGCACAATTGGTGCAGGTAAGGCTCGCAGGCCGCGTTGAAGATGGTGGTGGTNNCTGCCATGACAATGTTCGCCGTGCCCGTGACCGAAGCCTCCTCCAACAGCATGGAACAGCCTTTTAAGCGTTCCGTTCTCGCATGGTACAGGCCGGAATCCTCGTCATACGTGAAGGTGGCGCCCAGGCGCATCAGGCCGTCAAAATGGACGTCCAGTTTGCGCCTTCCGATTTTGTCTCCGCCGGGACGGGCGACATAGCCTTCCCGGAAGCGCGCCAGCAGCGGGCCAAGCATCATGATGGAACCGCGCAGGCTGCCGGTTTTTTTCAGGAATTCGGGACTTTGCATATAGTTGAAATCAATGCTGCCGGTCTCAAAAACGTAAGTGTCCCCGTTTATCCGCTCCACACGGGTGCCTGCGCCTTGCAGCAGTTCAATCAGCCGGTTGATGTCGTGTATGTCCGGCACGTTGGATATGCGGACTTTCTCTTTGGTGAGCAAGGTGGCGCACAATACCTGTAGCGCCTCGTTTTTCGCCCCTTGGGGGGTCAGCGTGCCGTGGAGCGGTTTCCCGCCGTGGATTTCAAAACTAGCCATAATTCTTTGTTGTTACCAAACACTATCATTAACGTGTAATCTTGTAGAAAAGTATATGTTTTCCGGTTTTATATCGAAAAAAATGCTAATTTTGCCTATTTGTATAAACACTGGAATATTTTTCGTACGAGTTTATGAATCAAGACGCTATATTAAAGAAAATCTTGGGTGACGATACAGAGGTGACCTCTTTGATAACACCGGTTGAGCTGGAGGAGCTGAATCAGTATGAGATTCCGGACACATTGCCAATAATGCCTTTGCGGAACACAGTGATGTTCCCGAGCATTGTCATTCCGGTTTCCGTCGGGCGGGAGAAATCCTTGCGCTTGGTGAATGAAAACAGCAAAAACGGCCGTCTTGTCGGGGTGCTTATGCAAAAGGATGAGGAAGACGAGGATCCAGGCTATGCCGATCTGCACAAGGTGGGTGTGGTCTGCAAAATATTGAAACGCTACAGCATGCCGGACGGCGGAGTGACAATTATCATACAGGGCATACGCTTGTTCCGTCTGGATGCCATATTGGAGGAGGAACCCTATCTTCGCGGGCGCATTTCTCTGATCAACACGAACGATGACGACGAAACCGTACTGGATTCCGATGAGTTCAAGGCGACGGTCTCCACCTTGAGTGAAGTGACCTCCAAATGTTTCAAACTCTCCGGAGGCGCCTTCTCCATGGAATCCCTTTTTGCATTAAAAAATATCGGTAATCCGCCTTTCCTGGTGCATTTTATCGCTTCCAACCTGCAGGTGGAGGCGGAGGAAAAGCAACGGATACTGGAGGAGCCCGATTTGCTGCAGCGCACCAAGCAGATTCTGCAGCAGCAGTACAAATGCCTGCAGATGGAAGAGCTGAAGGCCCAGATCCAGAACAAGACCAAAGTGGAGATGGACAAGCAGCAGAAGGAGTACATGCTCAACCAGCAGCTGAAGGTGATTCAGGACGAGCTGGGCGGCCAGGGGGTGGACCAGGGGTTTCTGGACTTGCAGCAGAAAGCCTCCCATAAGCGATGGACAGCGGAGACGCGCGCCCATTTTGACAAGGAGATGGCCAAGCTGCAGCGGCTGCACCCCATGTCTCCGGACTATACGGTGCAGCTGAATTACCTGGAGCTTTTTGCCGATTTGCCTTGGAACGAATACACGGAGGAGAAGATAAACCTGAAAAAGGCCAGAGCGGTGCTGGACAGGGACCATTACGGACTGGAGAAAATCAAAGAGCGCATCATAGAGCATTTGGCGGTGCTGAAGCTCAAAGGCGACATGAAGGCTCCCATCCTCTGCTTTGTCGGCCCTCCGGGGGTGGGCAAGACCTCCTTGGGGAAATCCATCGCAGCGGCCATGGGGCGCAAATATGTGCGCATGTCTTTGGGCGGTCTGCATGACGAATCGGAAATCCGCGGGCACCGTAAAACCTACATAGGCGCTATGCCCGGACGCATTGTGCAATTGTTGCGCAAAGCGAAGACGGCCAATCCTGTTTTCGTGTTGGACGAAATCGACAAAATCTCCGGTATGACCGTACAGGGCGACCCGTCCTCCGCCATGTTGGAGGTGCTGGATCCGGAACAGAACAGCTCCTTTTATGACAATTACCTGGAGACCCATTTCGATCTCTCCAAGGTGATGTTCATCGCCACCGCCAACACCTTGTCCACGATTCATCCGGCGCTGGTGGACCGTATGGAGGTGATTGAAATCAGCAGCTACCTTCCGGAAGAGAAGCTGCAGATTGCCAAGCGTCACCTGGTGCCCCGTCAGATCAAGGAAAACGGACTGAAGAAAAGCGACGTCAGCCTGTCGGATAAAGTCATCAACGATATTGTATCCCGCTATACGAGGGAGGCCGGTGTCCGACTGTTGGAAAAACAGCTGGCCAAGGTGCTTCGCCACCAGGCGTTTCTGATTGCCGACGGGCAGGAAACCGAGAGCAAGCTCAGCGTGGAGGATGTGGAGCGGATTTTGGGCGTTCCCATGCCTTTTGACGGGAGCGAATACGCCCGTGGCCAGGTCGGTGTGGCGGTCGGGCTTGCCTGGACGCCGACCGGCGGGGACGTGCTGTATGTGGAGACGGCTTCTTCCGAAGGCAAAGGCATGCTGAACCTGACCGGCAATCTGGGCGATGTGA
>DBVK01000160.1:5820-7405 GCA_002308135.1 Bacteroidales bacterium UBA1266 | reverse complement strand
GGTACTTCCCTGAAGTATCAGAAAAAAGTCGCTCAAGCCGTTAAAAGGGCAAGGCAGATTGCTTTGCTTCCGTTCGTAGGGGATAATTTAAAAGAAAACATGGGAGGAAATAAATAATGGAAATCATCTTAAAAGAAGACATCGCGAAATTGGGTTACGCTGACGAAATCGTGAACGTAAAGAACGGTTACGCCCGCAATTATTTATTCCCTAACAAATTGGCCATTCCGGCAACAGAAGCCAACAAGAAAATGCTGGCCGAAAACATCCGCCAACGCAGCCGCAAGCTGGCTAAAATCAAGAGTGACGCGGAAGAGCTGGCCAAACTGTTGGAAAAGACCACGGTGAAACTGACGGTGAAAACCACCGAAGAAGGCACCATCTACGGTTCCATCACCAATATGCTGGTTGCGGAAGCCCTTCAAAACGAACACAACATCACCATCGACCGCAAAAAAATCGAGGTGAACGGACAACACATCAAATCGGTCGGTTCCTACAAAGCCATAGTGAACCTGCACAAGGACGTCCATGTGGAACTTCCGGTGGAAGTGGTTGCCGAATAATCGTTTCTGAAAGGCATCAACAAAAGAGGGTTTGGCTGCAAATCCTCTTTTTTCGTATATCCGGATTCCGATGAGACAAAACGCTTCGCACAAAAGCGCCCACTGGGCCTACCTGCTGTCGGTCTACGCCTTGGGAATGGCCGTTTTCCTGCTGTTCCGCATCGCCAACGTGCTCGTTTTCCGCATGGACGCGGGGCCGCAGCACTGGGGGACAGATTTGTGGAGAGCCTTCGGCATGGGGCTGCGCTTCGACACCGTCATCAGTGCCTACGCACTTGCCCTGCCCTTGCTCGGACTGCTGGCCGGAGGCTTATGCGGCATACGGCACAAGGCCTACTACCGGGTGCTGCACGGCTGCACCGCAACGTTTTACCTGCTGTGCTTCTTTGCCTGCGCCGCCGACATCCCCTATTTCCACTACTTTTTCAACCGCCTGAACGTGGCGGCCTTGGCCTGGATGGACTCTTTCTCCTTTATGGTGAAAATGATTGCGGAGGAACCCTCCTTCCTGATTTATGTTTTTGTGTTTCTGCTCGTTACTGCAGGCTATCTGTGGATGATGCGCCTCATCCGAAGGCGTTTCACCCCGGAAAACGCCCTGCCGATCCGCCGGATTCCCTACGCCCTGACCGGGCTGCTGTGCATCGCGCTCTGCCTTGTTGGCATACGGGGGCGCCTCTCCATCAAAAGCCCCATACGTGTCGGAACCGCCTACTTCTCCAACAACGCCTTTCTGAACCAACTGGGACTGAACCCCATGTTCACCTTTTTGCACAGCGTCTCCGAAAGCAGGAAAAACCAGGCCCTCAGCTTGATAGACTCGGAAACCGCCCGCCGGGAGGCCGAAGCCCAACAGCAAGCCTTTCTCCCCGCGGACACCGCCTGCATCCGCCTCGCGCCCAAGACCAACGTGGTATTGGTCATCATGGAGTCCATGGCCGCGCACAAAGTGGGACATTTCCGTCCGGAAAGCAGGCTCACACCCTGCTTGGACAGCCTGATCAGCGAAGGCTTGTGCA
>DBVK01000160.1:4998-5801 GCA_002308135.1 Bacteroidales bacterium UBA1266 | reverse complement strand
AGGCATACACACCCACAACGGCATTTATTCCACCCTTTTCTCCTACCCGGCCATACTGAACCGGCACAGCATGAAGAAAACGGTGATTCCGGAAATGAACGGCCTTCCAAACATTCTGAAAGCCAAAGGATACCACACCCTGTACTTCACCACCCACGACGAGCAGTTCGACAACGTGGCGGGCTTTCTCTACGCCAACGGGGTGGAACGCATCATTTCCCAGAAAAACTATCCGGCCAAAGCCGTCAAAAGTGCCCTGGGGGTTCCCGACCACGTCATGTTCGACCGGGCGCTGCGGGAACTGGACAAGCAGGAGCAGCCCTTTTTCGCCTGCCTGCTGACGGCGAGCGACCACAACCCCTATGTATTTCCGGACGGCATTTCTTTGCAGCCGAAATCCAAGGACTTAAGCGAAAAAATGGTGGAATACGCGGACTGGGCCATCGGAAGGTTCATGCGGGAAGCCCGCCAACGCGCCTGGTTCAAGCACACGGTCTTCGTTTTTGTCGCCGACCACGGCGCCTACGGGGAGGCCGTTTATGACATGTCCCTCTCCTACCACCACATTCCGCTGCTTTTCTACGCGCCCGGACAAATCCCCGCCCGGCAGCGCGAGGACATTGCCCTGCAAACGGACATAGGCCCCACCCTTGTCGGCATGCTTTTCCCCGGGGAACGCAACCTCACCCTCGGCATTGACCTGCAACGGCAAAGCCGGAAGTACGCGTTTTTCAGCGCGGACAATAAAATCGGAGTGCTTGATTCAGTGTGGTTTTACCGCTACCGTGTGGCTGACGGCTGCG
>DBVK01000160.1:171-4952 GCA_002308135.1 Bacteroidales bacterium UBA1266 | reverse complement strand
AAGCCATGCGCACCTACGGCTTCTCCATGATACAATACGCTTACGACTGTCTGCCGTAGGCTACTGCTGTTTCTGTTTCTTAATCTCTTCCAATTTGGCCTCTACCTCTTTCAGTTTGGCCATGAAATCGGGATCCGAGTCGTTCTTTTCAATACGGGGATATATCAGCTTAAGCATCAACAAGGTGTTGTGGTCATTGCCTTCAATGGACAGGGCTTTCTCCAAGTAAGGCAGAGCCTTGCGAAGCAGCGTCTGGGTGGAATCCTGCGCTTTTTTGTATTCATTGTCATCCACAATGGCACTCATGGATTTGGCGATATCCACATAGCAGTTGTAATAGCAGGTACCCAAATTGTACAGAATCAGGTAGTCATTCGGTTTCAACGCATTGGCTCTCATCAGCATTTCCTCTGCCTTGGCATAATTCTTCTGGGAAGTCAGCTCCGTTCCCATATTGACCAGGAGTGTATAGTTGTTCGAATCCTGTGCAAGCGCCTTGTCCATGATTTCCATGGATTTGCTGATATCTCCAGCCCATGCGTATACAATGGCTTCCGTGGTCGCATATTCAATGTTGATGGGAGCGCCGGAAGCACTGTCCTTTAATACGCTATGGCGTTTGATAACGGCCAGTGCCCTGGCTGTATCGTTCTCATCCTTATACAGCAGCGACAATCGCATATACGGGTCGTTCTTTTTGACCTTGGCTTTCACCAGCGCACCGTAATGCTGTTTGGCAATGTCCTTTTTGTTGACAAGCTCTGCTGCCAAGGCATACAAATATTCCGCATCCTTGCTTTCCGGATTGCATTTGTAGGCCTTCTCCCCTTTCTGGAATGCCAGCTCATAGTTTTTGGCATTGATAGCCTCTATGGACTGGTTGTAAAACATGTCCGAACAATATTTCAACCCGATGACCGGAGTGGAAATCTGCATGGTCACCTTGATTTCCGGATTCAGCTGGTTGGCTTTGTAATAAGCCGCATAGGCAGTGTCCAACGGATCCGTGCACAAATTGCTGTATCTGGGATTGGTGTTGTTGGCAATCATCAGGTAAATGTTGCCCCTGTACATCCAGGTCTTGGCGTCATCCTTGGTGTCAGGATGCAGACAGGCAGCGTCAATCGAGCGTTTCGCCTTGTCCCAATATTGGTTGCCGTAATGGGTATATGCTGAATTCACCGCCGTTTTCTGGGCAAACAGGCCTGAAACGGCGAACACGCCCAGCATGAGAATCGAGACTGTTTTTTTCATAATCTTATGTTTTTAAATTAGTTGTATTATCTGTTTTTATTCTGCCGCGTTTTCTTCGCCTTCCGTTGCATGTTCGCTCAGATCCCCCTCTTCCGTTTCCTCCTCCCCGTTCTCCGTCGGAACCTGGGTCACGGAGGCAATGATGTCGGAAGGTTTCAGCTGTATGAGGCGCACTCCTTGCGTTGCCCTGCCCATCACTCTCAAATCCGCCACTTTCAGCCGGATAATCACACCGCTGCGGTTGATAATCATCAGGTCTTCCTCGTCATTCACATTCTTAATCGCTATCAGCTGGCCTGTCTTATCCGTGATGCTGATGGTTTTCACTCCCTTTCCGCCGCGGTTGGTTTCCCTGTAGTCGGCCAGGGAGGAGCGTTTGCCATAGCCTTTCTCCGAAACAACCAGAATGTCATCCGAATCATTTGCTACACAAATCATGCCAATGACCCTGTCCGCTTCTGAAGCCAAGGTAACGCCTTTCACGCCGGAAGCGTTACGGCCCATCGGACGCACCGTGTTCTCTTTGAAACGGACGGCCTTGCCGGAATACAACGCAATCAGTATGGTAGCGTTGCCGTCGGTCAGGCGGGCATCCAGCAACGTGTCCCCGTCGCGGACAGTGATGGCGTTGATACCGCGCTGTCTCGGACGGGAATAAGCCTCTAAGGAAGTCTTTTTGATAATACCCTTCTCCGTGCACAGCACGACAAAATTCTGACGGATATAATCCGCATCCGACAGGGTCTTCACATTGATGACCGCCTTGATGGTGTCATCGGGATCGATATTCAGCAGGTTCTGTACGGCACGACCCTTGGAGGTCTTGGCATCTTCCGGGATTTCAAAAACGCGCAACCAGAAGCACTTGCCTTTCTCCGTAAAGAACAGCAGGTGGTTGTGGTTGGTCGCCATGAAAAGTTTTTCGATGAAATCGGCGTCCCTGGCCCCGGAACCTCTGGAACCCTTGCCGCCCCGGTTCTGCACCTTGTATTCCGCCAGACTGGTGCGCTTGATATAGCCCATGTGCGAAATGGTGATCACCATGGCCTCATCGGCGATAGTGTCTTCTATGCGGAAATTGGCGGAGGCCGAATATTCAATCTTGCTCAAACGTTCATCCCCATATTTTGCCTTGACTTCCAGCATTTCCTGTTTGATGATGTCCATCTGCATGGCTTCGCTTCCCAGCACATCCGTAAGGTACTGGATTTTCTTCTGCAAATCGTCATATTCCGCCTGAAGCTTGTCACGCTCCAGTCCGGTCAGCTGGCGCAAACGCATCTCCACGATGGCGGCAGCCTGTATTTCCGTAAACTGCCAAGTGGTAATCAAACCGTTTTTGGCATCGTCCACGGTTTTGGAGGCCCGGATCAACGCAATGATCTCATCGATAATATCCAGGGCTTTCAGCAAGCCTTCCAGGATATGCGCCCTTTCCTTGGCCTTTCTCAGTTCGTATTCGGCACGGCGGATGACAATCTCATGGCGATGTTTGACAAAATAGTGAATCAAATCTTTCAAATTCAATGTCATGGGACGTCCGTCCACCAGCGCCACATTGTTCACGCCGAAAGAGGACTGCAGGGGGGAGTATTGGAACAGCTTGTTCATCACCACTTTGGGCATGGCGTCCTTGCGCAGCTCCAACACTACGCGCACATTTTTCTTGGATTCGTCGCGGATTTCCGAAATGCCGTCAATCCTGCCCTCCTTCACCATGTCGGCAATGTGCTTGACCATTTCCGCCTTGTTGACCTGGTAAGGGATGGAAGTGATGACCAGACAGTCTTTCCCGTGCGACCCGGTGGCGTTCTCCCATTCCACCGTACCGCGCATAATCACCCGGCCGCGGCCGGTGCGGTAAGCCTCCTGCACCCCGTCATAGCCGTAAATGGTGCAGCCTGTCGGAAAATCCGGAGCCTTGACATACTGCATCAATCCGTCCACGGTGATTTCCGGATCATCGATATAGGCGACAATACCGTCCACCACTTCCGAAAGGTTGTGAGGCGGCATGTTCGTGGCCATACCGACGGCTATACCGNNGAACCGTTCACCAGCAGATTGGGGATTTTGGCCGGCAGCACCACCGGTTCCATCAGTTCTTCATCGAAATTTGGCTGGAAGTCAACGGTTTCCTTGTCAATATCCACCATCATCTCTTCCGCCAGCTTCTTCATCCGCGCTTCGGTATAACGCATGGCGGCAGGCCGGTCCCCGTCTATGGATCCGAAGTTACCCTGCCCGTCCACCAAGGGATAGCGCAATGCCCAATCCTGCGCCATACGCGCCATGGCATCATATACGGCCGTGTCACCATGAGGATGGTACTTACCCAGCACCTCACCCACAATTCTCGCAGACTTTTTGGTGGGGCGGTTCGAAAGGTTTCCGGTATCCCACATCGCATACATGATGCGGCGGTGCACCGGCTTGAAACCGTCCCTCACATCCGGCAGCGCACGTGACACAATGACAGACATGGCATAGTCAATGTAGGCGCTTTTCATTTGTTTGTTAATGTCGACCGGCACTATTTGGCCGAATTGCATCCCTTCTTCTCCCGTATTTTGTCCGGACAGACCTTCGTTCGTATTGTCTTCCATGAAAATTTCCAGTCCTTATTTTTCTAAGTTGTTAACTATCAGTCTATTTATTATTTTCTCCTAAAAATACAAATTTACATAAAATCCACATACGCACGGCGGTTAAGCCATTAAAAATTTAATCTGCCACATCCGGTCTGCGGCACGTTTTTTTATTTCACTTTTTTGTGTTAAAAAAAGAATTCCCTCCCCTTACAAGGAGGCGTCAATTTGTTCTAATTTTGGAGATTTGATACTTTTTGCTATGGAAAAATGGAATTTCTCAGAAGATACAGATGCCATTGTACGCTACAGCTCGTTTGAGGCGCAACAGCTCGGAAACAGCGGAATCAGCGTGGAGCACCTGTTTTTGAGCATGATAGACCAGGATATCCCCCTGCTGAACCGCTTTTTCGCCGCCATGGATACCGACCCCCAGACCCTGAAGACCGCCATTGAGCAGCAGCTCAACGCCACGGAGGAACAGGAGTGGATACGAACCTCCACACCGGATGACCTGCCGATGTACAAACATACGGAACGCCTGCTGGATTTGGCCAACCTGTTCGCCAAAAAGTTCCACTCCGTCACCATAGAACCGGAACACCTGCTTCTGGCCATTTTGTGGAAGGAGGACAATGCCGTGCACGGCCTTTTGCATCAGCACGGCATCACCTATAAGAAAGCAGAACAGTTCCTGCTGCAGCAGGACGTGGCGGAAAGCCCGGAAGACAGCATGGCCGAGGCGGATGAAGAGGAGGACGATCCGGAAGAAAGCGGCATGGCCACTTCGGCTTCACGCGAAAACAAAGGCAGTTACAAGAAAAGCGGCACCCCCGTGCTGGACGCTTTCGGTCGCGACCTGAGCAAACTGGCGGAAGAAGACCGTCTGGACCCCATTATCGGAAGGGAAAAGGAACTGGAGCGCATCGCCCAAATCCT
>DBVK01000160.1:0-157 GCA_002308135.1 Bacteroidales bacterium UBA1266 | reverse complement strand
TCATCGGCGAGCCTGGCGTGGGCAAATCGGCCATAGCCGAAGGGCTCGCCGTCCGCATCAAGGAGAAAAAGGTGCCGCGCATCCTTTTGGGGAAGCGCATTGTCAGCCTGGATATAGCCTCCATGGTAGCCGGCACCAAATACCGCGGACAATTCGA
>DBVK01000047.1:1611-4164 GCA_002308135.1 Bacteroidales bacterium UBA1266 | reverse complement strand
ATGAGCGCCAAGAAGGACGGTCTCGTGAACATGGGCGGATTCATCGCCACAAACAAGAAGGAATGGTATGAAGGCGCCAAGCTGTTCTGCATTCCTTTCGAAGGCTTCCTCACTTACGGCGGCATGAACGGCCGCGACATGGACGCCCTGGCTGTGGGTCTGAAGGAGAACATTGAGTTTGAAATGGTGGAAACCCGTATCAAACAGGTGCACTATCTCGCCGCCAAATTGGACGAGTACGGTATCCCTTACCAGCGTCCCGCCGGCGGACACGCCATTTTCGTCGATGCCGACAAGGTGCTGACCAACATTCCGAAAGAAGAGTTCCCCGCCCAGACACTGACGTGCGAACTTTACCTGGAAGCCGGTATCCGCGCCTGCGAAATCGGCTACGTGCTGGCCGACCGCGACCCGGTGACACGCGAAAACCGCTTTGGCGGCAACGATTTCGTGCGCCTTTGCATCCCGCGCCGCGTCTACACCAACAACCACATGGATGTGATCGCCGCCGCCCTGAAGAACGTCTACGACCGCCGCGACACCATCAAGCGCGGGCTGGAAATCACCTGGGAAGCCGAGCTGATGCGCCACTTCACCTGTCAGTTCAAACGCTTGAAATAAGCGCTGCGTACTGTCCTTTTCACAAGGGCGTTCCGACTTACAGGACTGAAAACCTGACATAAAGCTGGAGGGGAAGCAAACGTTTCCCCTCCTTTTTTGCCCTTTTGCCCCCATCTTTCCGCAACCTCCGCTGAAGTTATCGCAATTTTGCTTACCTTTGCAGTTTGTAACCAAAAAATTCATGCTGTTATGAAACGCTTTCTTTCCTTCCTTCTGTTTTTGGGATGTTTAAACGCCTTCCATCCCGTTTTCGGACAAGACGAGAACTATTACCGGGAAATGATTCGGACGCTCACTTCCGAAGAATTCAAAGGCCGGGGGTATTCTTTCGGCGGGGATCATGTCGCCGCCCAATTCATTGCAGAGGAAATGCGAAAATACAACCTTATGTCATGGACACCGGACTACATGCAGCCTGTCCCCATTGACATGAACCTCTTTGAAGGGGACGCCTTTGTACATTTTGACACCCAGGACTCTGCCATGGAATTGTTTGACAATGTGCAGTTCATGGCCTATTCCTGTGGGGTGAAGGGAAAATTCCCGGTGAAAACGGTTTCGGTGAAAGCCCTGGAGAAAGCGGCCAAAAACCCGGGCAGCCTCTATAAAGACTGTTTTGTCTGCGTGGACATCAGCGGCTTGGATCCCAAGGATTCCGTGCAAAAAGCCCTGCTCAACACCGCCGACCAGGTTTTCATCAACAACCCCTTGCAGGCAAAGGGCTATATTATTGTGAGTGAAAAGCTGCTGGGCTGGCATATCGGACATGGGCAACAGCCCAAGGGGCACACCTCCATCAACGTGCTCAAACGCTGCCTGAGCAAATTGCCGAAAAATGTGGAGATTTCTCTGGACCAGCGTTTTGAAAAAGATTATCCCTCCCAGAACGTATGCGGCTTCATTGAAGGGAAAGTGCGTCCGGACTCCTTCCTTGTTTTCACCGGACATTACGACCACCTGGGCAAATTCGGGAACGACTACACCTTCTATGGCGCCAACGACAACGCCAGCGGCGCCGCCTTCGTCCTGGATTTGGCCAGACACTTCAGCATGCCTGAAAACCACCCGGACTACACCATGGTGTTCATCTGCTTCACCGGAGAGGAAGCCGGGCTGCTCGGCTCCTTCCACTTTTGCGAAAATCCGCTTTTCCCGCTGGAAAACATCAAAATGCTGATCAATCTGGACATGGTCGGCACCAATGAAAACGGCATCACCGTAGTTTGCGCGCCCGCCTTCCCGGATGAATTTGAAAAACTCACCCGCATCAATGAAGAGCACCAGTACCTGACGAAAGTCGCCTCCCGCAAACCTACCGCAAACAGCGACCATTACCCCTTCTTCAAAAAAGGGTGCAAAACCTTTTTCATCTACGGCATGGGGGAATCCGGCCGCTACCATAGCAAATACGACGTGCTGGAGGCTTTGAGCATTGGCAATCACCCCGGACTGTTCCGGCTGCTCACCGATTTTATGGACACCTATAAAATCGATAACGCCATACCCGTTGCCATACCGGTCCGATAAAACGCACATGGGCAAGCTATATATCGTCCCCACTCCCATAGGGAATTTGGAAGACATCACGTTACGGGCGCTCCGTGTCTTGAAGGAGGCGGATTGCATTCTTTCAGAAGACACCCGGACCACCCGCCACCTGCTCGACCACTATGCGATTGGCACCCGCTGCCAGCCCTACCATAAATTCAACGAGCACGGCATGCTGCAACAATATCTGCAACTGCTGGAAAGCAGGGGGAGCGTGGCCTTGGTGAGCGACGCGGGCATGCCCGGCATCTCCGACCCCGGCTTCCTGCTGATACGGGAATGCGTGCGAAACGGGATTCCGGTGGAATGCCTGCCCGGCCCCTCCGCCTTTGTCACCGCACTGGTAGGTTCGGGATTTCCCTGCGACCGCTTTTTCTTTTACGG
>DBVK01000047.1:0-1539 GCA_002308135.1 Bacteroidales bacterium UBA1266 | reverse complement strand
CCTGCTCAAAACGCTGGAGCAATTGGCCGAATACTGCGGCAACGAACGCGAAGCCTGCGTCTCCCGCGAACTGACCAAGGTGCATGAGGAAATCCGGCGGGGCGCGCTGAAGGAGCTGGCTGCCTATTTCAGCGGGAAGGAAAGCATCAAGGGAGAGCTCGTGATTACGGTCTGCGGGAAAGCGGAATAGCTTCAGCATTTTTCTGAAAACAAGCAACAATCTATAAATCAGACAATAAACAAAGAAAGAATGCCATGTGGCGGCGGATGCAAAAAAATTCACGCCATCCAAGCGGCATATTTAAAAATTGTCTACTTTTGCAACCTACCATTCTAGTTTGATTAAAAGTTAGTACGATTAATTAACGCAATGAGCACGATGGACTTACACAAATACGGCATTGAAAACACCGTTGAGATTTTCCACAATCTTTCCTACGAGGAGCTTTACAAACATGAGACAGCTTCCGGTCTGGAAGGTTTTGAACGTGGCACCGAAACCACTTTGGGCGCCATCAATGTGGACACGGGTATCTTCACCGGCCGCTCCCCCAAAGACAAATACATCGTACGCGACGCCAACACGGAGCAAAACGTTTGGTGGGCCGGTCCTAAGCGCAAAGGTTCCGACAACAAGCCCATCACACCGGAAGTTTGGAACAAACTATTAAAAATCAGCCAGAAACAGCTTAGTAACAAAAAGCTGTACGTGACCGACGCCTATTGCGGCGCCAACGAGAACACCCGACTGAAAATCCGTGTGATTTCCGAGGTGGCCTGGCAGGCGCACTTTGTAAAAAACATGTTCATCCGCCCGACAGAGGAGGAATTGAAGGACTTTGAGCCTGATTTTGTCATGCTCAACGCCTGCAAAACCACCAATCCCAATTGGAAAGAGGACGGCCTGAACAGCGAGGTGTACGTTGCCTTCAACATTACCGACCGTATGGCGGTGGTTGGCGGCACCTGGTACGGTGGGGAAATCAAAAAAGGCTTCTTCTCCATCATGAACTACTTCCTTCCCCTGAAAGGCATGGCGGCCATGCACTGCTCCGCCAACCAGGGGAAAGACGGCAACACCGCTTTGTTCTTTGGCCTCTCCGGAACCGGAAAGACCACCTTGTCCGCAGACCCGGAGCGTTCCCTCATCGGAGACGACGAACACGGCTGGGACGACGAAGGCGTGTTCAACTTTGAAGGCGGCTGCTACGCCAAATGCATCCACCTGAGCAAAGAGCAGGAGCCTGACATCTACGCGGCCATCCGTCGTGACGCATTATTGGAGAACGTGGTCGTCAACGGGAAAGGCGAACCCGATTTCGATGACGACAGCAAGACGGAAAACACCCGCGTGTCCTATCCGATTTATCACATCAACAACATCGTGAAACCGGTTTCCAAAGGCACGCATCCCAAAACCATACTTTTCCTGACTGCGGATGCATTCGGCATTCTGCCTCCGGTTGCCCGCCTAACGGAAGACCAGACCATGTATTATTTCTTAAGCGGATATACCGCCAAACTGGCTGGGACGGAGCG
>DBVK01000082.1 GCA_002308135.1 Bacteroidales bacterium UBA1266 | reverse complement strand
TGCAGTTCAGCACCATGAGCAGAATCCCCAATGGCTGTGAACGTTCCACACCGTTGTCTGAATGCACCGTGTTGAGTATAAGCAAGACAATACCGGTGAAACTCAATGCGACCCCGCCCGCTTTCTTCAACGTGACCGGTTCCTTCAAATAAGCCGCCGCCACAAACATCACCAGAATGGGCGTGATGGCGGTGATGATGGAGACATCCACCGGTGTGGTCAGCACAATGGCCTTCAGGAAAAGCATCTGCGTCAGGTATAAGCCCAGCATAGAGGCGAAGAAAATCATCAGCATGTCCTTAGGCGGCACCTTTTCCTTAGGCAGGAAGAGGGAACAGAGCCAAAAAAGCAGCGCGGCGGCGGCGGAGCGAAGGCAGAAGAGCCCCAAAGGGGAAATCCAATGGGCATTGGCCAAATCCTTGCATATAATGATGTTGAAGCCGAAGATGGTGTAAGCGGCCGCCACCGCCAGATGCCCTATCCATTTCCCTTTTACATCCATCCCTTATCTGTTACTGTCCGCAACCGCAGGACGGGGAAAAGAGAATCTCCACATGAGGCAGCAGCCTGCGCATGCGCTCCTGTTCGTCCTCCCTCATCTGAATAACACGTAAATCTATGGTTTTCAAGCTTGTATCAAGCACCTCCATTTCCACGGGCAATTCGGTAATCAGGGTGCTCCACAAATCCAAGTATTGCAAGTGTTTCAACGCCTGAATACTGGAAGGCAGATAGGCCACAGGGTTGCGGTTAAGCGACAGCCGCTGCAATTGGGTAAGCCGCCCCAATTCGGGAGGCATGTAATTGATTTTGTTGTTTGACAAATCCAGCACACGCAAAGCGGTCAGGGAAAACACCTCTGCCGGAACCTCCTTCAGGCGCAAATGGGAAAGCGTCAGCTCCTCCAATTGGGGGAAACGGGAAAGGTATTGGCCCAGAGTATCTGTTTTCTTAGTGATTTTCAAACATTTCACCTCCTCTAACGCAACATTCCCCTTGCGGAGCATGCGGTCGGTGTACGGCTGTTGGGCGGAAAGGGAGAAGGTCGCACCTAAGCAGCAAAGCAACAGGCAGGCAAAACGCAAATCGGGCTTTTTCCGCAACGAACGATAGAAAAAGACGGACTGCAGCAGTCCCCTGAAAAAAAGGTAGCACATAAAGGCAAGCCACAACGCATGGTTGCCTCCGACAGACCGCCCGCCGCAATAGACCGCGAAAAAGACCAGGGTGGCCACAAACATACTGTTCCGCATCAGTTTGGAGGCAGTGGCCCCAATCAGAATGCCATCCCACAAAAAGGCGGCAAAACCTGCGAAAGGGATTACCAGCACCCACATGTAATAGCGTCTGGCAAACGCGACCACCTGCATATCATCCGTGAAGAGGCGCAGCAGGCCGTCGCCAAAGAGCGCATACACCGCCACAAAACAGGCGCTGAGGGAAACGCCCCAATAAAAGAGGGCGCGTATCACCCGACGCATGCTTGTCCCATCCTGCGCACCGACATACTTCCCGACCAGCGACTCCCCGGCATAGGCAAAGCCGTCCATCACATACGAGAAAAGGGTGAAAAACTGCATCAGCAGCGTATTGGCGGAAAGGTAACCGTCCCCCATACGGGCGCCCACAGCAGGAATAAAGGTGAACACGGCAATCAGACAGAGCGTGCGCAGAAAAATATCGGCATTGACCTTGAAAAAGGAGAGCATCTTCTGTTTAGAAAAAAGCGCCTTGCGGGAAAAGAACCGGGCATAGCCGCGGTAATAGCGCCACCAGCAGCCGATGGCCACCGCCAGTCCCGCGTATTGCGCCAGCACCGTTCCCAAGGCCACGCCCTCTATCTTCATATGCAAGCCGAACACGAAGAAAAGGCTCAGCAGTATGTTTGACACATCCATGAAAATGGCAATCCACATCGGCAGGCGCGCGTTCTGCATACCGATGAACCAGCCTTTGAACACATACAGGCCCAACAGCGCCGGAGCCGCCCAAATGCAGCAATGGAAATAACGGGCTGCCACCGATTCCACCTCCGCACTGCCCTGTACCAGCCGGAAAACCAGCAGGCGAATGGGATATTGCAGCGCCACCAGCAGCAAAGCTGCGGAAAGGGCGATCAGCAGGGCACGGGAAAGGATGTGCACCGCCTCATCCTGCTGCCCCGCACCGTATGCCTGGGCGGTGAATCCGCTGGTCCCCATCCGGAGGAAACCGAAATTCCAATATATCATATTGAAAATCATAGTGCCTAAAGCAATGGCACCAATATAGACAGATGAACCCATGTGGCCGACAATGGCCAAATCCACCATCCCTAACAAAGGGACGGTCAGGGTGGTGATGATGTTCGGAATCGCAAGCCTGAGAATTTCCTTGTTCACGCCGCTGCGTTTTAGGAAACCCTTCTATTTGATCAGGAAGGGGAAACGGTCAAAGTTCTTCAGTGCGACAGCCGTTCCGCGGGCCACTGCACGCAATGGATCCTCGGCAATGTGAATCGGCAGGTTGGTTTTCAAGTTCAGGCGTTTGTCCAAACCGCGCAGCAGGGAACCGCCTCCGGCCAGATAAATACCGGATTTGTATATATCCGCAGAAAGCTCTGGGGGAGTCTTCTCCAAAGCGTTCAGCACAGCGGCCTCCACCTGTGCAATCGATTTGTCCAAAGCCTCGGCAATCTCCTGGTGGGTAACCTTGATGGCCTTGGGGACGCCTTTCATCAAATCGCGTCCGTGAACCTCGTAAGGCTCTGGCGGATTGACGATATCCACCATGGCGGCGCCGACATGGATTTTGATCAGTTCGGCGGTGCGGCTNNTGGACATGCTGTGCTCCTGGCGGATATAATCCACAATGTCCTGGGTGAACTCGTCACCGGCAGTTTTGATGGAAGTCTGCTGCACAATGCCGCCCAAGGAAATCACAGCGATTTCACTGGTGCCTCCACCGATATCCACCACAATGTTACCGTCGGGCTCGAGCACGTCCAAACCTATACCGATGGCTGCCGCCATGGGCTCATAAATCAGCCGGACGTCACGGGCTCCCGCCTGTTCCGCGGAATCACGCACAGCACGCTCTTCCACCTCCGTGATACCGGAAGGGATGCACACCACCACCTTCAAGGAAGGGGGGAACAGGCTGTGCTGACTGTTGCTCATCTTGCGCAAAAACTCCACCAGCATCTGCTCCGCAGCCTGGAAATCGGCAATCACACCGTCTTTAAGGGGACGGACAACGCGGATATTTTCAGGGGCGCGCCCTTCCATTCGCAATGCCTCCTCTCCGACCGCATGCAAACGGTTGGTATCCAGGTTAATGGCGATAATGGACGGCTCGTCCACTACGATTTCGTCGTTATAGACAATCAAGGTGTTGGCCGTACCCAAATCTACGGCTATCTCTTTGGTGAAAAACGAAAACAATCCCATAATTCTCTGTGTTAAGCGTTTTTAATGTTTGAAATGACGGACACCCGTGAACACCATGCTGATGCGGTGTTCATTACAGGCGTCTATCGACTCCTGGTCACGGATGGAGCCACCCGGCTGCATAATGGAGGCAATGCCTTCTTCCGCAGCTATATCCACGCAATCCCGGAAAGGGAAATACGCGTCCGAAGCCAGCACGGCCCCGTGCAAGTCGAAATGGAAGCGGTGCGCCTTCTCCACAGCCTGACGCAAAGCGTCCACGCGGGAGGTCTGCCCCATGCCGGAAGCCAGCAGCTGCCGGTTCTTCACCAGCACAATCGCATTCGACTTCGTATGCTTCACCAGTTTGTTGGCAAAGAACATATCCTCCAAAGCCGCAGCGTCGGGACGCGCTTCCGTAGGATACTGCAGTTTTTCCGGAGCCTCTATGGAAAGGTCCCTCTCCTGCTCCAGCTCGCCGTTCAGCAAGGTGCGGCACTGGCGTGCAGGCAGCGGCAGCCCCTTCCAGCGCAACAGTATGCGGTTCTTTTTGCTTTTCAGGAGTTCCAAAGCCTCCGGTTCAAAATCCGGAGCAATCAGCACTTCGAAAAACAGCTTGTTGATTTCCGTCGCCGTTGCCGTATCCATTTTGGCGTTGCACACCAGCACACCACCGAAAGCGGAAACCGGATCGCAAGCCAATGCGTCCGTCCAGGCCTGCAGCAGCGAGGGACGTTGCGCCACACCGCAGGCATTGGTATGCTTGATGATGGCAAATGCGAAAGTGTCCAAATCGGATATCAGGCTGACAGCCGCATCCACATCCACCAGGTTGTTATAGGAAATCTCCTTGCCATGCAGCTGTTCGAAAGCCTCCTCCAAATTGCCGTAAAAAGAGGCTTGCTGGTGGGGGTTCTCCCCGTAGCGCAAACGCTTGGAACCCGCAAAATAACGGTGAATGGCGGTATCGTAATGGGAGGACACCCGGAAACAGCGTTCGGCAAAAAGCCTGCGCTGGTCTTCGGTGGTCACGCCTTTGCCCTCTTTCAGCAAACGGATCAGATCGCCATAATAGTCCTTGGAGGGACAGCAAAGCACGTCGCGGTAGTTTTTGGCGGAAGCCCGTATCAGCGAAATGCCGCCAATGTCGATTTTCTCTATGATTTCCGCCGTGTCATCGGTATGCGCCAGCGTCTCCTCGAAAGGATACAGGTCCACCACCACCAAGTCAATGGGTGGGATGTGGTATTGCTCCGCCTGACGCACGTCACCGGCCTCTTCCCGACGGTAAAGGATGCCGCCCATAATGCCCGGATGCAAGGTTTTCACACGTCCCCCGAAAATGGAAGGGAAGCCGGTGATTTCCTCAATATCCGTCGCCTCCACACCGTTTTCCCGCAAATGGCGGAAGGTTCCGCCCGTGGAGAAAATTCGGATGCCGCATTCGGTCAAGGCCTCTGCTATTGTCAATATCTGCGCTTTGTCGTAAACAGTCAGCAGCGCATTTTGCATCTTTTTCATCACTTACTTGTTCTAAAAACAGTTCTCCAAAATATAAAATCCTGTATAGGAAACAGTTTGCTCACAAACCTGTATCCTATACCCAAGAATGCAAAAATAATCAAAAAAAAATCCCTCCGCACTGGAAGACACTTTTTTTTTAGACTTTTATTTCAAGACAGGAAAAAAAACCTGAAAGCTAACGCTGATGGGCAAACAGCCGTTTCAGCGCCGGAATGTAGTCCTCATCGGTGAAAATCCGGACATAGGAGGTCCCGGACTTCTGGAAAACAACTTCCTGCTCCGCCAGACGCCCTTCCACATAACGCACATAGGTTTCCCCGAAACCCGAAGCCGAGGTGTCCACCAGCGACACACGCCCCGTTTCGGCATCCTGTATGCGCAGCATGCCCAAATCGGGCACACGGAGCTCCCCTTTGTCCAAGACCTGCAAAGCCACAATATCGTGCTTATTGCGGGCTATGCGCAAAGCCTCCTCAAAACGCGCATCCATGAAATCGGAAAGCACAAAAGCCGTACAGCGTTTTTTGATCACATTGGTCAGGTAGCGCAAGGCCTCCGAAATATCGGTGGGCCTGCTTTCGGGGCGCGGGGCCACCAGCTCGCGGATAATCCGCAGGATATGGGAGGAACCCTTTTGGGGCGGGATGAATTTCTCCACTTTGTCACTGAAAAACAGCACGCCTACCTTGTCGTTGTTGGACAAGGCGGAGAAAGCCAGCACCGCGGCGATTTCCGCAACCATGTCCTTTTTGTACATGCCTCTGGTGCCGAACGCATGCGAAGAGCTCACGTCCACCAGCAGCATCACCGTCAGTTCGCGCTCCTCTTCAAACACCTTGACGTAGGGGTGGTGAAGACGCGCCGTGACGTTCCAGTCAATGCTCCTGATATCGTCGCCGTACTGGTATTCGCGTACCTCGCTGAAGGCCATGCCGCGCCCTTTAAAGGCGCTGTGGTATTCGCCCGAGAACAGTTGTCGGGAAAGGCCGCGTGCTTTAATCTCGATTTTGCGGACTTTTTTCAGTATGTCGTTGTTCTGTTCTTCCATTCTGTTGTGTTTCGGACGGTTTTTCGTTTGGTGTTGGCCGGAGCACGCCGCTTTCTGTCGTCGTTCATCCGGCATTGCTGAACCGTTCCTTCGCTTTTCCCACTCCCTGTGCCATCCTCTCGAAAGGTGGGAGGAAAGCGTATGGGGTGGCGTCGTGTGGAGCAAGGAACGGCGTAACGCCTTCCGTGGGGCGGGGATTAGGGCACGTCCACGCGGTTGAGGATTTCGTTGACAATCTCCTCGCTGGTGACGTTCTCGGCCTCGGCTTCG
>DBVK01000078.1:9651-17379 GCA_002308135.1 Bacteroidales bacterium UBA1266 | reverse complement strand
CATCAGCTTCACCTCCGCCCTGACCTTTGACTTTGAAGTCTACGCTAAGGGGCAGGACAAATGGTTGGAAGTCAGTTCTGTTTCCAATTTTGAGAATTTTCAGGCCAATCGTTTGAAATTGCGTTACAAGAATGAAGACGGCAAGCCGCAGCTGCTTCACACCCTGAACGGAAGCGCCCTGGCCCTCCCGCGCATCGTCGCCGCTATCCTGGAGGACTGCCAGACCCCTGAAGGGGAGATCCTGATTCCTGAAGCGCTGCAGGCCTATACCGGCTTTGACCGCATTTAAGCTGTTAGGGTTTGAACGCCAGCCGATACATCGCCCGGAAAATACTGCCCCGCAAAGGGAAGTATTTCTCCAAACCCGTCATACGGATTTCCATTGTCAGTATTGCACTGGGAATCTGTGTGATGATATGGGCATTCGCCGTCACCAGCGGTTTCCGCAGGGAAATCCGGGAAAAGGTGGTGGGCTTCGGTGCGCACATTGAAATCCATTATTTTGACAACAACGCCTCCTACGAAAGACGGCCTTTCCCTGTCACGGAGGAGCTTCTTGCCGAACTCTCGGAAACGCCCAATGTGCGCAAGGTGCAATGCTGCGCCTCCAAAGCCGGGATTGTGCAGACAGAAAAGGAAATCGAAGGATTGGTTTTCAAGGGTATAGGGAATGATTACGACACCTCTTTCTTTTCCCGCCATCTGGTAAGGGGCCGTTTTCCGGATTACAACACGGAGAACATTTCCAACGATATCCTCATTTCTGAAAAACTGGCAGACAAACTGGAATTGGACACCGGACGGAAAATCCGCGTGTTTTTTATTCAGGAGCCTGTGCGCCAGCGCAGTTTCCGCATTTGCGGCATCTACAACACCGGACTCGGCACCTATGACGAGACCTTTGCGCTCTGCTCCATACGGCATATCCAAAAATTGAACGGCTGGTCGGCCGACAGTGCGGATGCCATTGAAATACTGCTGGATGACTTCAACCGTATGGAAAACGCCGGAGCGCTTATCAACCGCATTCTGCCCTACAACCTCTTGGCGGAAACCGCCAAGGAGCTGCATCCGGACATGTTTGACTGGATCAGCCTTTTTGACCAGAACGTGGTGGTGTTGGTGCTGCTCATGATGCTGGTTGTCTGTATCACACTTGTTTCCACTCAATTGACTTTGATTCTCGAGCATATTTCCACCATTGGCATACTCCGGACCCTGGGATGTACGGCCAAAGACATACGGAACGTGTTTCTGCACCTCTGCAGCCGGATGCTCCTGAAAGGCATGCTTATCGGAAACCTTGTCGCGATTTCCGTCTGCCTGCTACAACAGCACACCCATCTGCTCCGCCTTAATCCGCAAAACTATTTTGTGGACTATGTCCCTATGACCTGCCAATGGCAGCATATAGTGGGTGTCAATGCCTTGGTGCTTGTTGTCAGCATGGGCGTTCTGCTGATTCCGGCGCATTATACCGCCAAACGCCTGCGCATTGTGGATGCGATAGCCACAAAATAAAAACGGGGATTCGCTGATTCATGTCGGATTTTTATGGACATTTGCAGTTCGAATTTTATTGAAGAAACATTATGGATGCGCAAACTGGCAAGCAAGCTGCAGACGTGCTCGTTGTAGGAGGAGGCCCTGCGGGGCTGGAAGCCGCCGGACGGCTCGCCCAAGCGGGCTTTCACGTGCTGCTTTTGGAAAAAGACTCCCAAGCGGGCGGAAAACTGAACCAATGGGACAAACTGTTTCCGGATTTTCAAGATGCGAAGGAAGTGGCGGAAAAACTGCTGCAAAAAATCCCGCAGGAACTGGTAACGCTGCAATGCGGCACCGACATCCGGCAAATCCGCCGGGAAGGGGAGCAATGGATAGCCGAAACAGAGGACGGACGACGCTTTCAAGCGCCGGCCATGCTGCTTGCCACAGGGTTTGAGCCATTTAACGCTGTGCGTAAGGAAGAATACGGATACCGCATCTATCCCAACGTCATCACTTCTGTTGAATTGGAACAGATGATTGGCGAAGGGCGCATTCACACCTCAGAAGGCAAGACACCGCAATCCATCGCCTACATCCAATGTGTAGGCTCCCGGGACGAAAAAGTGGGCAACCACTATTGTTCCGTCAACTGCTGTATTTGTGCTGTCAAACAGAGCATTGAAGCCAAACAGCTGCTTCCTGATGTGCGGCAGTACTGCTTTTACATGGATTTGCGCATGACCGGGCAGCATTTTGAGGAGCGCTACCGCGAATCCCAGGAAAAATACCATGTCAATTTTATACGGGGAAGGGTTTCGGAAACCACCCTCACCAAAGAGGGGCGTATACAGATCAAGGCGGAGGACACCCTGCTTTCCCGCCCGGTGAAAATGGAGGCGGACCTGCTAGTGCTGATGGTCGGGATGGAAACCTCCCCCTCCACCCGGAAATTCGCCAGGGAGTTAGGCATTTCAGACCCTTACGGGTTTTACCTTTCCACTGACCACGAATCCGCTGACAATGCCACGGCGCATCCGGGACTGTTTGTTGCCGGTAGCGGCAAACGTCCGCTTTCCGTACCCAAGACGCTGAAAGACGCCGATGCCGCCGCATGGGAGATTGCAGCTTATTTGAACAAGCGTATTAAGAAGTAAGCATCCGCATGAAAACTTTCGGTTTCAATCTGCAGAAGACACGCACTTATCTCATTGACACGCAAACGGATCCCGTGCGGACGCTCCAAAGCAAGGTCCCGTCCTTCCGGCAGTGCATGTTTTGCGGAAGCTGCGCGGGAACCTGCTCCGCCAATGCGCATACACCCTTTAACATTCTCAGTTACAACCTGCTGTTCCGTCACGGCATGCAGAACGAAATCAACGATGCGCTGGATGCATGCATGCTGTGCGGGAAATGCAGCCTTGTATGCCCGAGAGGGGTTAACACCCGCGCCATGATTATGGAAATGAGAAACGAACTACAAGCACCAGACAACAAGCAATGAGCAGCACCTATCACCCTTTTGTTATCCCGTTTTGCGCCGGAGCGCTGCTGCTGTTCGCCATACTGATCGGCAAATTCATACACTGGCTGCACCGGATGAGCCGGACACAGAAAAAGCAATGCCTCCGTCGGCTGATTTCCTTCAAAACCCTTGCAGCCATCTGGGAATGTTTGAGGGAATGCCTGTTCCACCGGAACATTTTCAAACGCAATTTTGTTTTGGGTTATATGCACCTCAGCTTCGCCCTGGGATGGTTCCTGCTGATTGTTGTCGGAAAGGCGGAGGCTTCCTGCTATAGCCACACACTGACCGAAGACCCGTGGATGGCCATCTTCTTCCGCTATTTTGAAGACGGCAGCACGGATTATTTCATGCCGCATCTTTTCACTTTTGTGATGGACTTGCTGCTCGCGTGGATTTTGTCCGGCATACTGCTGGCCTGGTGCAAACGCGTATACAGCCGGCTGCTCGGCATGAAAAGAACCACCCGTCACACCTGGTACGACCGCCTCGGCATGATTTCCCTCTGGTGCATTTTCCCTTGCAGACTGCTGGCGGAAAGCGTTACAGCCACTATCAAGCACAATGGGGGCTGGCTGACCCAGACCTTGGGAAACGCCCTGGCATTTCTTCCTTCCGAACAGCTGCAACTGCCTTTATGGTGGCTTTACTCCAGCGTTTTGTGCGTATTCTTCATCTGCCTGCCCTTCACACGCTATATGCATATTTTTGCCGAAGTGCTGCTGGTTTTCCTCAGGAAATGGGGCGTGACGGAAGAGGCGGAAGCGACCGGATACACCCAAGTCGAAACCAACGCCTGCTCCCGCTGCGGCATATGCATTGACGTATGCCCCTTGAATACCGCGGCCGGCATCCATAACGTACAATCCGTGTATTTCATACGCGACAGCCGCCAAGGCGTGCTTTCGGAAGAGGTGGCCAACAACTGCCTGCTATGCAACCGCTGTGTGGAAGCCTGTCCGGTAGGCATCCAAAGCACCCTGATCCGGCAAATCCGGAGAGGGGAGCGGAAGAACCTGGAAAACGGGAAAGCCTACTACACCTACCTGCCCCAGGCGCTGAAGCGGGAAAAGCAGCCGAAGGTCGTGTATTTCGCCGGTTGCATGTCACACCTGACCGGAGGCATCATCCAATCCATGCTGCGCATTTTTGAAAAGGCCGGGGAGGACTATCTCTTTCTGGATCAGGACAAGAACCTTTGCTGCGGACGTCCGCTGAGGCAGCAAGGCTATACCGCACAGGCGGACCAGATGCGCAACGCATTGGAGAAACTGATCAACGAAAGCGGTGCGTCACTTTTGGTCACCTCCTGCCCCATCTGCTACCACGCCTTCAAACAAGAATACCGTTTGCGCATGCCAGTCATGCACCACACGGAATACCTCCACCAATGCCTTTCCGAACACAGAATCAGCGTGAACGCCGATGCCACACGCTATGCCTACCACGACCCTTGCGAACTCGGTCGCGGGGAGCATATCTATGAGGAACCCCGTACGCTTTTGAAAGCTACAGGAAGCCTGTGCAAGGTCTCCAATGAAAAGGCCGACGCCCTTTGCTGCGGACACAGCCTGGGCAACACTGCGCTGAGCAGCGCACAAAAAAACATGGTCAGGGACGAGGCGATGGAAACGCTGTGCGCGGACCATCCGGATGTGCTGGCCACCGCCTGTCCGCTCTGCAAAAAAGCGTTCAGCTGCGGAAAAACCCCTGAGGTCGCGGTAAAAGACATTGCGGAAATCATTGCGGAACACTTGAACTGAACCATGAAGAACCTCGCCAAGGAACTACAGCATCCCATTTTTAACATTGTCAGCGAAACCGCCGGACAAATGGGCGTTTCCTGCTACGTTATCGGAGGCTTTGTGCGCGACCTGCTCTTGAGAAGACCCTGCAAGGACATTGATATCGTAGCCATTGGAGACGGCATTGAACTGGCGCGCCGGACAGCGGAGCATCTGCATCTTCCGGAACAGGCGGTCAATGTGTTCAAACATTACGGAACCGCCATGTTCCGTTATGAGAACATGGAAATAGAGTTCGTGGGCGCCCGCAAGGAATCCTACAGTCCCGACTCCCGCAACCCCAGTGTCACCACGGGCACGCTGGAGGATGACCAGTTCCGCCGCGATTTCACCATCAACGCCTTGGCCATCTCGCTCTCCAAATCCGATTACGGCACCCTCCTGGATCCCTTCCAAGGATTGGAAGACCTGAAAAACAAAATCATCCGCACCCCTTTGGAACCCGGGAAAACCTTCTCTGACGACCCCCTTCGCATCATGCGGGCCATACGTTTCGCCTCCCAGCTTAACTTCTCCATAGACATGATGACCTTGGAGGCCATTCACACCGAAGCGCAACGTCTGGAGATTGTTTCCAAGGAACGTATTGTAAGCGAATTGAATAAAATACTTCTCAGCCGCAAGCCCTCCGTCGGATTCACCCTGATGGACCTGACTGGTGTCTTAGACATTGTGCTGCCTTGGGTCTCCAAGCTCAAAGGCGTGGAAAACATCAACAACCAAGGGCACAAGGACAATTTTTACCACACCATGGAAGTCTTGGACAAGGTCGCCTCCGTTTCAGACAACCTATGGCTGTGCTGGACCGCCCTGCTGCACGATATAGGGAAACCGCAAACAAAACGCTTTCAACCAGATACAGGCTGGACATTCCATCAGCATGAAGCCGTCGGTGCGAAAATGGTGCCGAAGATTTTCCGGGCGCTCAAAATGCCGCTGAACGAAAAAATGTACTACGTCAAAAAACTGGTTTACCTGCACTTGCGTCCCATCGCCCTGGTTGAGGACAGCGTTACGGATTCCGCGGTGCGCAGGCTGCTGTTTGATGCCGGTGACGATATTGACGACCTGATGCTTTTGTGCGAAGCCGACATCACCTCCAAAAACGCCGAGAAAGTGAAACACCTGCTCCGCAATTTCGAGCATGTGCGGAAAAAGCTGAAAGACATTGAGGAAAAGGACCGCATCCGCAATTTCCAGCCGCCCATTGACGGACTGTTCATCATGCAGAAGTACGGACTCCAGCCCTGCAAAGAAGTGGGCATGCTGAAAAACACCATACGGGAATCCATCCTGGACGGGGTCATAGGGAATAATTTCGAAGAAGCCCTCCGCCTGCTGGAGACGGAAGCGGAAAAGCTGGGGCTGAAAGCCGTAACGGAATCCTGAATCAGAAGGTAATCACCACCGGATCCCCTATGCCGCTGCTACCATCGTCACCATAAAGGAATGTGGCAAGCGACACGTTTTTCTGTCCGATTTCCAAAAAACCGGCCGTATTGAACACGGCAAAAAAGCAACCGTCTTCCACCGTCAGGTAGCGATGGCACAAAGAAACGCCGTTCAAGGGCTCCAGACAACCGGACACCCTTACGGACAAGCTTTTGCCCTCCACCCCCATCGCCTCTATATCCGTTTTGCGGATATCGGTGATCAGATTGCCTCTGGCATCCACATGCTGCACACTTCCCTCCAAACGGTTTCCATTGCTTCTCACCTTGAATGTGTTCAGCCGTTCCAACTGCCCCATGGGATAGGCTTGGCCCAGACTTTCCAGAGAGCCTCCCGCGGAAAGCACCGCAGCGGCATGCGCATAATAATTCAAGGCATTGAAGGTGTCATACTGCTTGTATTCCTCATACAAGGGAAGCTTCACCACCTCCTCCACCCCGGCAAAATCCGGCGAAAGCAGGGAAAGCAAGCCGTTGTTCTCCATCAGGAAAAAGTGTCCCTTGCAACGGACAGCCAAAAAATCCAGGAAAGGAAGCGGGCGTTCCTTGCGTCTTATCCGGGCTGACTGCTCCAAGGTGAACTCCCGCACATCCGCCACATGGACAGTGGATTCGGGGAAACTCCAGCAGACGGAGGAAAGCAGGCAGGCGGCATGACGGATTTGCCCGTTATGCACCGCATGGGACACAGCGGTAAAAACCGCATGGGGATTTTCACGCCACACATGCGCCTTGAACATGGCCTCGTACGGGTCGCCATAACCCCAATCCGTTGTTAACGTGATAATACCGCCCATTTTTGTCTTTTTGGAGAAAAACTGATCCGAAGATGCAAATTTCCACAAAATCCGCTTGCGATTTTCAAAACGGAACATATTTTTTTTCAAAGGGATTTCGTGTTGAAAAAAGTGGTAATTTTGTATTTTATGTACCTTTAACGCACCATGGAAAGGAATAGCACAATATCATATTAACATTCAAAAACAAGCACTATGACAAAAAAATTCATCTGCCCTGTTTGTGGCTATGTGCATGAAGGGGAAAGCATGCCGGAGAAATGCCCCGTCTGCGGCAAACAAATGCAGGAAATGAAAGAGGACGGTCTGAATTGGGCCGCCGAACATGTGGTCGGTGTCGCCAAAGGCGCCCGGGAAGACATTCTGGAGGATTTGAGAGCCAACTTCAACGGAGAATGCAGCGAAGTGGGCATGTACCTGGCCATGGCCAGAGTCGCCCATAGGGAAGGCTATCCGGAAATCGGTCTTTACTGGGAGAAAGCGGCTTATGAAGAAGCCGAACACGCGGCCAAATTCGCCGAACTGCTGGGTGAAGTGCTCACCGATTCCACAGAACAGAACCTCAAAATGCGCGTGGAAGCGGAAAACGGCGCCACCATGGGCAAGACTGACCTGGCCAAACGCGCCAAGGAACTCGGACTCGACGCCATCCACGACACCGTGCA
>DBVK01000078.1:5132-9637 GCA_002308135.1 Bacteroidales bacterium UBA1266 | reverse complement strand
TGGCCCGCGACGAAGCCCGTCACGGACGCGCCTTCGAAGGCCTGCTGAAACGTTATTTCGGCAAATAATCCAATCCATACGCCGGAACCGGACAGGAGCCCCCTCCTTGTCCGGACCTCCGGTGATGTCACACCAATGTAAGCCGCGTTTTGAAAATTGCCGTCCTTTTGTCCAGAGTCCCCTATCCCCTTGAAAAAGGGGATAAGTTGAGGGCATATCATCAGATTAGGATATTGTCCCAACAGCACGACATCTACCTTTTCGCCCTGAACGACGGGAAGATTCATCCGGAAGCGGAACGGGAGCTTGCCCCGTTTTGCAAGGAAATGCATTTTTTTCCGCTTTCCCTCCCCGGCAGCCTGTGGCACGCCTTCTGCTTTTTTCTGCAGGGAAAGCCTCTGCAATGCGGTTTTTTCTACCGCAAACCCATACACAAACGCCTGCGGGCGGAACTGGAGCGTATCCAGGCGGACAGCCTGTACTGCCAACTGATACGGACAGCGGAATACGCCACCGGCCTGCCCTATCGGAAAACACTGGACTACCAGGATGTGTTCTCCAAAGGCATAGACCGTATCATCCCCAAATCCGCATGGTGGAAACGGGGGGTGCTGCGTGCCGAATACCGCCGTGTAAGCCAGTACGAGCACGATGTGTTTGACCGTTTTGACCATTGCACCATCATCACCCAAGTGGACCGCGACCTGATCCGGCATCCCCGTTCCAAAGAGATTGTGGTGATTCCCAATGGTGTGGACACGGAACACTACACCTCCGCGCCACACCGCAAAACCTATGACCTGATTTTTACCGGCAACATGGGTTACCTGCCCAATGTGGAGGCAGCCACCTATATCGCCAAAGAAATATTCCCCGCCTTGCGGCAGAAATATCCCGACATCCGGATCGCGCTCTGCGGCGCCAATCCCTCCCCAAGGGTGCTTGCACTGGAAAACAAGCACATTACGGTAACCGGATGGGTGGAGGACATGCGGGATTATTATGCGCAAAGCCGCATTTTCATCGCCCCCATGCATTTGGGCACCGGACTGCAGAACAAACTGCTGGAAGCCATGTCCATGGGGATACCCTGCATCACATCCCCTTTGGCCGCCGCACCCCTGAACGCGACGGAAAACCACCACCTCGTGGTGTGCAACAGCACCTTGGGTTACATTGATGCTATTGACAATCTACTGAAAGACAAGGCGTACTATGAACGCATCGCGGAAAACGGACACGCCTTTGTCCAAGAGAAATACAACTGGGAACATACCACCCGGCTATTGGAAAAACTGCTCACCCCCCCATCAGCGTGCCTATGAAAAAACGCCTTGCCATTTTGGGTTCCACCGGAAGTATCGGCACACAGACCTTGAACATTGTGCGTGCCTTCCCCGAACATTTTTCCGTGGAGGTCCTGACCGCACAGCATCAAGCGGACCTGCTGATACAGCAGGCTACCGAATTCCGCCCCAACGCAGTGGTTATCGGGGAGGACAGCCTGTACGCCAAGGTGAATGACGCGCTTTCCCCCCTTGACATCAAGGTGTTTGCCGGAGCGGAATCCATTGCTCAGATTGTGGGAATGAGCAGCATAGACCTGGTGGTGGTGGCCTTGGTCGGATATGCCGGCCTGATGCCCACCTACCAAGCGCTCCTGCATGACAAACCCGTTGCTTTAGCCAACAAGGAGACGCTGGTGGTGGCAGGCGAGCGCATCACCGCACTGGCGGCGGAGAAAAAGCTGCCCATACTGCCCATTGATTCGGAACATTCCGCTATTTTCCAATGCCTCCAAGGGGAGTTCCACAATCCTGTCGACAAGCTGATACTGACTGCTTCCGGCGGGCCTTTCCTGGGAAAGAAAGCCCAGGAGCTGGAGCACATACGGCCGGAGGAGGCCCTGCGGCACCCCAAATGGAAAATGGGGGCCAAAGTCACCATAGATTCCGCCACCCTGATGAACAAAGGGCTGGAAATGATGGAAGCCCACTGGCTCTTTCAGGTTGCGCCCAAAGACATTGAAGTGGTGGTGCACCCGCAAAGCATAGTGCATTCCATGGTGCAGTTTGCGGACCATTCCGTCAAAGCCCAGCTGGGCGTACCGGACATGGGGCTGCCCATCGCCTATGCCCTTTCCTATCCCCTGCGTCTTACTGTTGCCATACCGGAATTGTCTTTCAAGGAGTTGCAATCCCTGACCTTTTCCGAACCCGACACCGCCACCTTCCGCTGTCTCGACATTGCCTACCGTGTCATGGAGCGGGGAGGCAGCAGCCCATGCAGCATGAATGCGGCCAATGAGGAAGCTGTTGCCGCATTTTTGCGCGGTGACATCCAATTTTTACAAATCTCGGACGTTATTGAAAATACCTTGGAAAATGTTTCTTTCGGACAGCATCCGGACATCAGGGATTTTGTCTGCCTGGACGAAGAAGCCAGAATCCGGGCCAAGGAACTGATTATGCACTTAAAAAAGAAACAATGAACGGATTGGTTATGGCTGCCCAGCTGATTTTGGGGCTGGGGCTGCTGGTTTTTGTACACGAAGGCGGTCATTTTATCGCGGCACGCTGCTTCGGCATAAGGGTGACGAAATTCTACCTGTTTTTCGACACCGGGTTCTCTTTGTTCAAAATCAAAAAATTCAATGGAAAAATCCATGTCAGGTTCTTCTCAAGGAACCTTCCGGACACCGAGGAGGTGAAAGACGAAAACGGGGAGCCTGTTCTGAATGACAAGGGAAAGAAGACCTACCGCATTATTGACACGTCCAAACTGCCGGACGATGACTGGCGCAAATATCCGGAACACACCGAATACGGCATCGGCTGGNNGATATCGGCTGGCTGCCTTTTGGCGGCTACTGCCAGATTTCGGGCATGATAGACGAGACCCAATCTGTTGAAAACCTGGCCTCGGAGCCACAGCCTTGGGAATACCGTTCCAAACCGGCCTGGCAGCGGCTCATTGTGATTCTGGCCGGTGTAACCGTCAATTTGCTGGTGGGCATAGGCCTTTTTGCCATGATTCTGGGCGTGTATGAGAAAGAATACCTCCCCAACAAAGCCGTCAAGGAAGGGGTGTACGCTTATGCCAACGGACGGGAAATCGGATTCCGAAGCGGAGACAAAATCCTACAGGTCAACGGGAAGGATGTGGTGCGCTTTCAGGATGCCACCTCCGCCCGCATGTATTTCGGCGCCATGGTCACCGTGGAGCGTGACGGGGAAATCCAAAAAGTGGTGGTGACGGACAAAGCCTATGGACTGCTCAAAAAAGGCGGAGCCTTCCTGCAGCCGTACAACTACGTGTTCTCCATCGACAGCGTGCTGCCGGACAAACCGGCCGCCATCGCCGGACTGCGCAAGGGAGACCGTGTGCTTTCCATCAACGACAGTATCCACGCGGAAACCTGGGGGGCTTTTTCAGAAAACATCAGGTCTTTCGCCGGACAAACCATCGCCCTGACAGCGCTGCGCAACGGTGACACCCTGCAATTGAGCGTTCCCATGGATTCCACCGGCCTGGTCGGGATTTTCTCCAATCCGCCGTACGAAACCAAGGCCTACACCCTGGGCGAAAGCCTGAAATACGGCTGGAAAGACGCCATGACCATGCTCTACCTCAACATCAAAGGTTTGGGCAAAGTGTTCTCGGGCGAGGACAAGGCCAAGGATTCCGTGGCCGGCCCCATCGGCATCGCCCAAATATACGGAGGCGTATGGGATTGGGGGCGTTTCTGGTACATCACCGGACTGCTCTCCCTGATTCTGGCCTTTATGAACGTCATCCCTATTCCGGGACTGGACGGCGGACACGCCTTCTTCTGCCTGGCCGAACTGCTTACCGGTAAAAAAATTCCGGAGAGTTTCCTGCAATACGCCCAGACCATAGGGATGCTGCTGCTGTTCATCCTGATGTTCCTGATTATCGGCAACGACATTTTCAAATTATTCCGATAAATGGAAGCGGATATTTTACGTACGGAAGGATTGGTGAAGATCTACCACAAGCGGACCGTTGTCAATGATGTGTCTGTGCAGTTGAAGCAAGGGGAGATTGTGGGACTGCTTGGCCCTAACGGAGCGGGGAAAACCACCACTTTCTACATGATTGTGGGGCTGATACGCCCCAACAGCGGCAACATTTTCCTGAACGACACCTCCATCACCAACGACGCCATGTACAAACGCGCCCGCAAAGGCATAGGCTACCTGGCGCAGGAAGCCTCCGTGTTTCGCCAGATGAGTGTCGAGGACAACATCTACTCCGTCATGCANNCAGCTTTCCGTGGAGGACAACATCCGCTCCGTGCTGGAATTCTCCAATAAAAGCTCCCAAGAGCAGAAAGAGCGGCTGGAAGCCCTGATTGATGAGTTTGGCCTGCATAAAATACGCAAAAGCAAAGGCATGCAGCTTTCCGGAGGGGAAAGACGCCGCACGGAAATTGCCCGCTGCCTGGCCGCAGACCCCAAATTCATTCTGTTGGACGAACCTTT
>DBVK01000078.1:4464-5086 GCA_002308135.1 Bacteroidales bacterium UBA1266 | reverse complement strand
ATTACCGACCATAACGTACATGAGACACTGGCCATCACTGACCACGCCTACCTTCTGCTGGAAGGCAAGGTGTTCCGTTCCGGTACGGCGGAGGAGCTGGCCAACGACCCCATGGTCCGCAAAGTGTACCTCGGCTCCAATTTCTCTTTACGGTAAAATTGCCGGGACACGGTCCCATAAGCAAGTCCAGCGCTTGACAAACCGGCTTCCCCACGAAACCCTTTGCGGGAACGCGGGACGGATTCCATTGAACGTAACAGTGTTGCGTCGTCAGAAAAGCAGGGACAAGCCCACGAACGCCCAGTGCGCGATAATGCCGGCGGCCAGGCCGCCAAAAGTGTGCGCGACAATAGCCTTGGAAATCAGCTGACGGTATCCTAAGGAATCCAGCATGGCGGTATGGGTGCTTAAAAAGCCGCTCCAGCACATNNCAGCACATGCCCATGGCGGTGAAAACAGCGATGGCGTTTCCGTCAATCAAACCCAGCGTCTGGAATTTGGGAACCAGACCCAAGGCCGCGCCCACCGCGCCCAAAGAGGTGATGGGGAATGCCACCAGCTCCGGATGATGGAAACCGAAGAGCCAGCGGAAAACAAAATCTATCTTATCGGCCAGCCAGGG
>DBVK01000078.1:1013-4346 GCA_002308135.1 Bacteroidales bacterium UBA1266 | reverse complement strand
CCCGCCATTGAGGATAGAATTGATGAAACGCAGAAACACACCGCCTTCCGATTTAAAGGATATTTTCTGCTCATCGCCTTCCTCATCGTCCTTCACATCCAGTTCAGGATAATCCTTTAAGATGGAACGCTGCATCAGCCGGGTGGAGACGATGCTGCCGGCTATCGCTCCCAGCAGGCCGACAAGGGCGGGTTTGAGAAAGCCTTTCCCCATCATAAAGACCACGACAACCAATCCCATGCCGAAAGCGGTGCCGAAATTGGTAAGGGAAACCAGCTGGTATTTTTTGAAATAGCGCGTAAAGTAATGGTCCTTGGACAAACTGATAATAGCCGGATTGTCAGACAGAAAGGTCAGTATGCCGCCCAAGGCCGCCACGCCGGGGAGGTTGTACAGCGGCTTCATCAGCGGGCGCAGCACAATTTCCACCAGCCTAACCACACCGAATTCCGTCAGCAGCGCACCCAAGGCGCCCGACAACACAGCGATGGCCATGATGTAAAACACGGTTTCCATCAGCAGGCTGTAGGATGTCTGCATCAGGGTGTTCAGCATATTGGGCAAGCCCATGACACGGGCCATGTAGCCGAACAGCAGAAAGAAAACAATCAGAAAAACACCGGCTTCTATGCTTCTTTTGGTCAGAAATTTCTGGTTATGATACCATTGTTTCATCGTAAATCCTATAAATTATAAACGTGCAAATTTCCATAAAAAAGAGACACGAATCCCCTGCTTGCTGAAAAATATCGTTCTTAGCCGCCAAGGCATCCGATGGGCAGCACACACCCCATCGTTTCTGCGTATAGGAAAACCGCCCGCACCGGTCAGCGCCATGCTGCATGAGACTCCTTTCGCAGCTTGTCCGCACTCCATTCATCCCTGTCTTTTTTACAAATGCCCTATACCGTTTTTTTAACATGCAGCATTGGGACACAAAAACACCACGGCATTGGGCAAGCTAAAAAAGGGAGGCAAGGTCATACAAGATATTTTATTTGTTGTCTGACTACTACTATAAAACCGTGATTTCACTATATCCGTTTGACGTGCAAAAGCAGTCGAAATCCGTCCTGGATTCCGCGATTCAGCCTTTTTGTTTATCAACAACTGGGGCAGATGGGAATCAGACCCCTTCCAGCACGGCACGCAGCCTTTCCTCCCCCAAAATCCGCACCGCCTCCGAAGCGGTTTCTTCGTCTTTGAAATACACCACATGGCAAGGTTCCGGAACGGCGGCAGGCGTCACCTTGCCGCCACGCATGACAAGGGCGAATTTTGCGGCGGAAGGGTCGCTCCAGTCCGGCGCCCATTCCCCATTCAGCCAGGCGCTGACATTCAGCAGGTCGTTCATCAGCAGCCAACGCTGGATCTGCCGTTCCGAGCGGCAGTTGTTCCTGTCCGCATACAAAGTGGTGCGGTTGTGCTTGATTTTCCCGAACATATCCAGAAAATAAGTCTCTTTCTGATAATAAAGGGACTTCATGATTTCATCCAAGGTCATTGCTTTGTGTTTTTTCCATTAACGTAACAAGGAATAAAACTATTGTCTTGGCCATTTATACGAAAACAGCTTTTTGCACGTTACCTATGCATGATTTGTGTGTTCTCCCCCCGGTCCTCCCGACGTTTGGAATACCTGCTGCATCATCTGATAGAAGTGATGTGGGGAGAGTCTTTGCTTTTCCTTACGGACGAGGAAGCGTTTGCAGCCCAAGCGGCGGAGGGGAAAATCAACTACTCGGACCATCCCCTGCCCGCTTCCTTTTTCATTCCCGCGCATCCGCTCCTGTTTGAAAAAGTTATTCACAATCAGCATGTGCAACTAATTCAAGGAGAGGATTTTCCCTATTGTTTCCCGCTTCCCCTTCCGGAGGCCGACATGGATTGGGACGTGTTTGCCGCCTGCTTTTATTGGATCAGCCGCTACGAGGAATACTTGCCCTACCGTCCGGATGCGCACGGACGCTTCAGCCCGGAGGAGAGCCTTGCCGGGAAAAACGCCTGCCTTCACCTGGCCCTGGTGGACCGATGGGCGGAGCATCTGCAGCGCCTGCTGCAGCGGAAGTTCCCCGGATTGCGTTTCGCTTCACGGAAAGCACGCTTCACCCCCACCTACGATATAGACTCGGCCTTCGCCTACCTTCACAAAGGGTTTGCAATAGCTTTGGGCAGCAGCCTGAAAGCCCTGCTGCAAGGGAATTGGCAAGACGTGCGCAAACGCATGGAAGTGTATACCGAGAAAACCAAAGACCCCTATGACACCTTTGACTGGCTGAAGCAACTGCATGCCTCAAGCAAGCTGAACCCGTTGTTTTTCATATTGTTCTCAGGGCGCAGCCGCTACGACAAAGGATTGGATCCCAAACAGCCCGCTTTCCGGGAACTGCTGCGGGAACTGGCCGCTGAAGCCGGTGTCGGCATACATGCCTCCTACGTTTCCTCCGAGCGAGGGAGCGGACAGCTGCAATCGGAGATCGACGCCCTTTCGGAAGCCATCGGACGTCCCGTGTGCGCCAACCGTTCCCACTACCTGCGCATGCGGCTTCCGGAGACATATAGAAATTTGATTTCCTGTGGCATACAGGATGATTACAGCATGGGGTTCGTTACCGCCGCCGGATTCCGTGCCGGCACGTGCACCCCCTTCCGTTTTTTTGATCTGGAACGCAACGAATCCACCAGCCTGCGCATACATCCGCTGCTTTTCATGGAAAACGCCTTTTACGGCAAACAGGATGCGGATGAAGCGCAGCTGTTTTCGGAAACAATCCGTCCGTTGCTGGACGAATGCATACGCTACAAGGGGGAAATCATCACCCTCTTCCACAACCAGTCATTCGGGGAGCTGCCGGGTCACGACCTGCCCGCAAAAGAAGTTTACACACAGATTATCAACTATATTCATACCGCCTTATGTCCATCCGATGGGTAAAGCGCAACGACATTGACGAAGCAAAGTGGAACGCCTGCGTGGCTTCCCGACCGGAAACCGCTTCCGTGTGCGCCCAGCCATGGTATTTGGACGCCTGCTGCGAACATTGGGACGCTTTGGTCGAAGACGACTACAGGGCGGTACTGCCCCTGTTCCGCCGCAGCAAATTCGGCATCCCTTACCTCTATCCGCCTTTTTTCACGGCGCAACTGGGCGTGCTGGGACAACCCCTGCGCCCGATGGGGGAATGGCTGCAGGCCGTCCCCAGGAAATTCCTGAGGGCGGACATTCTTTTCAACGCCTGCAACGACTTGTCGCCTGTTCCCGAACGCCGCCGCTTCACCCACTGCACCTACCTGCTCCCGCTGCAACTGAGCTATGCGGAATTGCGGCAGGCA
>DBVK01000078.1:206-1003 GCA_002308135.1 Bacteroidales bacterium UBA1266 | reverse complement strand
CGCAACCTGAAAAAAGCGGAAAGCGCCGGCCTGCGGCTGGTGCGCGATGCGGATACGGAAACGGTCATAGCTTTGTTCCGGCAAACCAGAGGGAAGCGGAAACAAGTCGGGTACGCCGCGGAGGATTACCGCCGGCTGCAAGGCCTTGTCCGCTGCCTGCGCGAGCGCCAGTCCATGGAGATCTGGGGCGTGTTGGATGCTGGCGGCCAATTGTGCGCCGCCGCCTTTCTCCCTTTCGCCCACCAGCGCTACACCTTTCTCTTTTCGGGAAGGGATGCGGCATCGAATGCCAATCGCGCCATGTTTTACCTTGTGGACCAATTTATCCGGGCTCACGCAGGAGAAAACGCGCTGTTGGATTTCAACGGTTCAAACAACGAAGCCGTCGCCAAATTCTACGCCGGTTTCGGCGCACGGAAGCAGGAATTTGCGCAGGTTCGCCTCCGCTGGTAACAAGCAAGGAACGCCTTCTTGAAAAAAATTCACTTTTTTTGCGTCTGTAAAAACAATACAACCTAAAAATTGTTTTACTTTGCAACTTGCTTTTTTAAAGCATGGAATATATTATTAAATTCATAACCAAACACATACAAAATGTTTAAAATTACTTCCCACCCTATTTTGGACATCCCGGAACGGGATACCGTCGAATTTTTATTCGAAGGGAAAAAAATCAAAGCCCAAAAAGGATACACCATCGCAGCGGCGCTGCATCAGGCCGGATATCCCATACATAGCCACAGCATAGACGGAAGGCAGCGCAGCCTGGAATGCGGCATCGGCAAGTGCGGAGCCTG
>DBVK01000078.1:0-166 GCA_002308135.1 Bacteroidales bacterium UBA1266 | reverse complement strand
CGCCGCATCTGCATCACCAAAGTGGATCAAGTGCACGAAGTAAGGGAAATCCCCAAGGACTACCAGCCGAAATATGCGGAGAACCCGCAAACGGAAGTCAAAATATACAAAACCTCGGTCGCCATCATCGGCGCGGGTCCTGCGGGTCTGGCCTGCCGGGAGGAGC
>DBVK01000149.1:2962-6612 GCA_002308135.1 Bacteroidales bacterium UBA1266 | reverse complement strand
GGATCCCATTTGTCCTTGGGCTGCTCTTCGTTGGCAGGATAGCCGATGGGAACAATGCTATAAGGCACAACAGTTTCCGGGAGCTGTAAGGCTTCCTTGACCGGAGCCATGCGTTCCTCGAAAGGGTAGCAGGCTGTCCAGCAGGCGCCCAGTCCGTGTGCTTCCGCTGCCAGCAGCAGGTTTTCGGTGACAGCGCCCATGTCGTCACGCCAAATGCGGTTGGCTTGGGTGACCGCTTCCCCTTCGGGGTTTTCCCTGGGAGGGCGGCAGAAGGTGGTGTCCGCGCACAGTACAACAATGGCTGCGGCTTGCTTGAACATGCGCATGTTCATGTTGTCTCCGAAAATCTCCTCCAGCCGGGACTTGTCATTGATTACCACAAAACTCCAGGGCTGCACGTTCATGCCGGAGGGTGCGGCCATGGCGGCCCGCAAAAGGTTCTCCATCACGTTGCCGGGAATGCTGTCGCTGGTGTAGGCGCGCACGCTTTTGCGTTGCAGAATGTTTGCCATGACGGCTTCCGCGCTGGAGGCGGATTCTTCGTTAGCGGCAGGCTGCTGCCTTTTGCATCCGCAGAGACTCGCCAATACGGCGGTTACGGTCATAAATAAGGTGATTTTTCTCATGATAGGTTGTTCAAATAAAAGAATACGTTTTTTTTATAAGTTTTTTGAAGTGCGGCCGTCCGCTTTCAATGCCATTCCAGGCAACGCCTGTGGACGGGTTTATAAAAGCTGTTTCGCGAAATTTCTTCCGAATTCCCGGCAATCCTCCAGGTTTTGGCTGTCCGGAACCCAGAGTTTGGAAATGCCTTCATTCACTACGGTGAGGCCGGCCTCCTGCAAATGTTCGCTGATTTGCCTGACCGCTTCGCCGCTCCAGCCGTAGGAACCGAAAGAGGCTGCTTTCTTCTGCTTGAATTTCAGTCCTTTTATCATCTCCAGCAATCCGCCAATGGCGAAGGAGTAGCCGTAATTGATGGTTGGGGAGCCGATGAGCACCGCTTTGGAATGGAAGATTTCGGTAAGCACATCGTTTTTGTCCTCGTTGGCAACATTGTAAAGTTTCAGCGTGACAGAAGGATCGGTTTCGCGGATGCCGTCAGCGATGGCTTCCGCCATGAGCCGGGTGGACTGCCACATGGTGTCGTAGGCGATGGTGATTTGGTTTTCTTGGTAGGCGTCCGCCCATTTCAGGTATTGTTCCACGATTTGGACGGGATTCTCCTTCCAAATGACACCGTGGCTGGGGCAAATCATCTCCAATGGCAGGTTCAGCGCCAGAATCTGCTGGATTTTTTTCGTTACCAAGGGGCTATAGGGGTTGAGAATATTGGCGTAGTATTTTTCCGCTTCATAGAACAGCGCGGCCTGGTTCACCGCATCGTTGTAGAGGGATTCCGTGGCGTAGTGCTGGCCGAAGCCGTCGTTGGAGAAAAGGATGTTCTCACCGCTCAGGTAGGAGAACATGGTGTCCGGCCAGTGGAGCATTGGGGCTTCAATAAAGGTCAGGGTGTTTTTGCCCAACGGAAGGGTGTCTCCGGTTTTCACAGTAACGAAATGCCAGTCCTGGTGGTAATGCCCCCGGATAATGGCTTCCCCTTTCTTGGTGCAGTAGATGGGGGTGTCCGGAATCTCACGCATCAGTTCCGGCAGGGCGCCGCTGTGGTCGATTTCGTTATGGTGCATTACGATATAATCGATTTTTGACAAATCAATGTCTTGTTTCAGGCGGCTGACGAATTCCTTGTCGTAAGGCTGCCAGACGGTGTCCATGAGCACGGTTTTTTCATCCCGGATCAGGTAGGAGTTGTAGCTTGTCCCTTTGTGGGTGGATAATTCATCCCCATGAAAACGGGTTAGTTCCCAATCCACTTTGCCTACCCAGTATACATTGCCTTTGATGTGTTTCATTGTAAAAAAATTAAGGTGTTAGAAAATCAGTAAGTTGTTATAACGCAGGCTTGCGGCTGTTTATTGCGCAGGCTCCGCTTCAACCAGGGCTTTGAACCATTGCGCCCTGTCGCAGCCTTCTCCCGTATTGAGGAGCACCACATCGCCCTGCTTGATTCCGCCCTTGTCCACCGCCTGGAAGAATCCGGCGTAGCATACCATGGAGGCTGGACCCAGCAGCAAAGCGCGCGATTGTTCCATCTCCTTTCCGTAGCGGGGCAGTTCCGCCTCTTTCACCCGGATAAAGGTGCCGCCCGTGCGGCGTACCAGCGGCGCCACCAAGGGATAATTGCCCGGATTGGCGGCGGTAAGTATGCCGATGCGGGTGCGGAGGTTCTTTTTGGCTTCGTACTGCTGCTCCCATCCTTCGGGGAAACCGGCGGCGACAGCCTTTTCCCAAGCCGTGACCATAGGGTCGCATTCGTCCTGCTGCACCAGCATCATGCGCGGCATCTGCAGGGAGGTGTCTCCGGTCATGGCGACGAGGTCGCGGAAACCTTTTTCAAAGGCCAGGGGAGATGTGCCTCCGGCCACGGCCTGCAGGTAGACGGTGGGCAGCTGGCCCAACTGCCGCAGGCATTCAAAGACCACCAAACGCTTGGACTCAATGCGCAAGGGATCGGTATTGCCTATGCTGATGAGCACGTTATGCTCCTTATGGAAGTTTGCCGCCTCCGCTTTGGCGTCACCGTAGCCGCCTTTGGAAACCACGATGGGCTGCCCGGCCTTTTCAATCGCCTTGACGGTGTCCGGGTCAATGCAGTTAGGGGCGAATTCGGTGAAAGTGATGCCCGCTTTGGCCAGGTAGGTGGCGAACGCCACCCCGGCGTTTCCGGTGGAGGCCAGGCAATAGTCGCTGATTTCCTGCTCTTTCAGCACGGAGGCGGCAAGGGCTGCCGAAATGTCCTTGAAGGAGCCGCTGCCCCGGTTCAGGTCGTTGCGGTACACATACACCTTGCAGTCTATGCCTTTCCCTTTGGCGTAGGCCTCCAGATTCTCCCACCGTTCAATGGGGATAAGGCCTTCACCGTAACTGACCACGTTCTCTCTTTTTTCAAGAGGGAGCATGTCAAAGTAATGGTCCTGATAGGATTCCGTAGCGGGCGCTTGGGAAGGGAGCCGCTGGGGTTCCAAATACTCCACTTCCGCGTAGTTGGAGCGGCAGGCGCACTGCTGGTCCTGTTTGAACCAGGTGGCGAATCCGCCGATGACCTTGCCGCACTTTTTGCATCTGAGTTGGTATTTCATATAACTGTTAATTGGTTGTTTCCCGGATTGAAATGTTGCAAAGCTTGTAATCGCAATCTCTCACGTTTTCACACACAAGGATAGCGTTACGCTTCCCCTCGGAAGACGGTGGCAAAGATAATCAAAACCATGATACGGATTCCAGAAGGAAGGGTAAAAGTTGAAAGCGATGTGTTAAGGGGATTCTAAAAGGCCACCCTTAAGACGGACCGTTATACCCGGCCGTCCTGGCTATATCCCGCGGATAACCCCTCCGCCGGCCACCAGGCCTTCTTTATAAAACACTACCGATTGTCCGGGAGTCACACCCCAGACCGCCTGATGGAATTGCAGGTGCGCATTTTCCCCGTCCAGGTGCAGGGTGGCGGTTTGCGCGGGGCTTTTGTATCGGATGCGCGCCTCTATTTCAGGTTCGGCTTGCAGCCATTCCGCTTCCCGGATGCGGCAGGG
>DBVK01000149.1:2671-2845 GCA_002308135.1 Bacteroidales bacterium UBA1266 | reverse complement strand
CAAGCCTTTGCGCTGTCCGATGGTATAGCAGGCAAAGCCTTTATGCCTGCCCAGCACCTTCCCGTCGGAGTCGATGTAATTCCCTTCCGGGCAGATGGTATGGAAATCCGTAACCTCTTTTTCCAGAAAATGGCGGTAGTCGTTGTCAGGGATGAAGCAGATCTCCTGACTCTC
>DBVK01000149.1:0-2551 GCA_002308135.1 Bacteroidales bacterium UBA1266 | reverse complement strand
CAGAGGAAATAGGTCTGGTCCTTATGGGTGTCTGCCGCTGTGGCCAAATATTCGTGGCCGTTACGCTTACGGATACGCGCATAATGGCCGGTGGCGATTTTTTCGCAGCCAAAGGCGTCGGCCTGTTGCATCAGCACGCCCCATTTGATGTGGGAATTGCAAAGCACGCAGGGGTTTGGCGTGCGGCCTTGCATGTATTCCTGCACAAAATTGCGGATGACTTTCTCCTTGAACACTTCCCGGAAGTCGACGATGTGGTGCTCAAATCCCATTTTTTCCGCCAAATGTTTGGCTTCCATGATGGATTCCACGCTGCAGCAGCCTTTTTCCTTGGCCAGGCAATGCTCCTTGATGGAGTCGAAGGTGCGGAAGGTGACGCCTACCAGCTCACAGCCCTGATCCAGCAGCCGCATGGCGCTGACCGTACTGTCAACACCTCCGCTCATGGCCATTAGCACCCGCATGACACCTCCTTCCGCATCGCTTGTTTATTCAAAAAGTATAGACAGGTGAAAAATTTTGCTCTTCAGGTATTCCACACTGCTGGTGTAGACGTTGTCCTCGTGTTTGAGCATGTCGTTCAGGCCGTAGGACATTTTGGCCTCGATGGAGAATTTGAACAGGTTGGCGTAGAAATCCATGCCGACACCGGCTTGGGTCTGGATTTCCGTCCGGTTCAGCTTGAGTACGACAAATTCCGGATTTTTTTTGTTTTTCTTGTTGGCTTGGGAAGCAAGGTCTATGCTCAATTGGCCGCCTCCTATCACATACACGCGGCAGTTGTGCATGCGCGAGGACTTTAGCTTGAGCAGCAGCGGCAGATCCAGATTGACGGATTCGATTTTCTTGTGGGTTTGTGTCATATCCGCGCCCCGGATGCGCACGTTGTAATCAACGGTGCGGTCAATGAGGGAAATCTGCGGGATAAAGCGCAGGTTGAAATAGTTGCCCAAACGCAAATCGGTGATGATGCCCACATCGAAACCGGAGGAAGGGCTTGACTCAATGACCATGATGGAGTCAAACGGATTCAGGTTGGAGACCGATTTGTGGGCGAAGTCGGCGTGGTTAATGCCCAGGAGGAAGCCAAAATGCAGCCGTTTGAAGTCGTAAGAAGGCAGGTTAGGCGCTTTTCGGGCGGAAAGGTCCTGGGCTTCTGCGGTGGAAAGCGTGAGAAAAACGCTTGTCAGCAGCAATGCGAATGCGTGTCGGATGGTATTCAATGCAGCAGTTGTTTACGGTTCAGGTTAAAATAAAATACGCATACATTCCTTTTCCAGCAAGGCCTTGTCGATGGGGACCACTCCCACGGTTTCGCAGACCAGCCCTCCGGCGATGTTGGCCGTTTCCGCCATTTGCTCGACGGAGAGGCCGGTAACCAATCCCAAGGTGGCGATGCTGATGACCGTGTCTCCGGCTCCCGACACGTCGCAAATGTTGCGCACTATGGCCGGAATCCAAAGAGAGGCGAACTCCCCGTTCTTTTGGTAATAACAGAGTATCAATCCGTTTTCAGAAAGTGTCGTCATCACCATGCGGTGACCGTTCGCTTCCATGAACCCCCGGATATGGGCGACCAACGCTTTTTCATCCTGCAATTCGCTTTTGGGGACCTGAAGCCCCGCACTCAATTCACTGAGGTTGGGCTTGAACAGGGTCGCGTTGCGGTATGCATTGAAATTCCTTTTTTTGGGGTCCACGCAGACGGGTATGTGGTATTCCTCCGCCCAGGCGCTGACTTGTCCGATCAGTTCGGGTGTGATGACCCCTTTGTCGTAATCCTCAAAAACAATGGCTTTGACGGGACGGCTTTGCAGCAGTTGGCGGATTTGTCCGCTCAAATGCGCCGCATCGCTTTCCGAAAGGGCGGCGTCCGTTTCCTCGTCCACGCGCAGCAGCTGCATTTTGTTGCCGATGATGCGGATTTTTGTTGTGGTCGGGCGCGTCTCGCTCCGCACAATGCCGTCCTGGGGAAGACGGAAATGCTCCATGTGCCGCAGGAAGTCATAGCCTTTGGCGTCCTCCCCGATAAGGCCGCACAGCAGCGGCACCGCACCCATGGCACGGAGGTTCAGGGCCACATTGGCCGCTCCGCCCAGACATTTCTTGCGGTTTTTGATATTGACTACAGGGACAGGCGCTTCCGGCGAGATGCGGGACACTTCCCCCTCGATGTATTCGTCCAGCATCACGTCTCCGATTACAAGAATCTCCTGTCCGCTGATGCTTTGGAAATAGTTTTCAATGTTTTCTTTGGTAAGTTTCATGCCGGATTGGATTTGGAGGTGTTATTGCGCAGGGGCTGCGCGCAGCTGTCTTTTTTCTTGAAGGAATAAATGAGCAGGCCTATGCCTATCAGTATGAACGGGATGCTGAGCAGCTGCCCCATGTCCAGCAGCATGCCCTTTTCAAAGTCCACCTGCTCTTTTTTCAGGAATTCAATGAAAAACCGTGCGATGAAGACGGTGCAAAGTGTGATGCCCGATGTGCGGCCCGGCGGGATTTTCCCTTTTGTGCGCTTGAAATAGTGCCATACCTGGAAAAAGAAAAG
>DBVK01000037.1 GCA_002308135.1 Bacteroidales bacterium UBA1266 | reverse complement strand
GCACCGGATGAAAAGGGAATCCGGTGCGAATCCGGAACAGTCCCGCTGCTGTAATCCCCGCCGAGGGCCGGCAGAAGGCCACTGTTTTGTCCGCACATAACGGGAAGGCCGCCGAAACCCGGGGTAAGTCAGAAGACCTGCCTTTTGCCACATTGAGCTTTCGAGGAAAAAGTAGTCATGTTTTTGCGTCATAAAAAAATTTATTGGATAATCCTGTGTTGCTGCCTGCCGGCCGTGCTGTACGGACAAGAGGCGGACAGCTTGAGGCACAAACAGCTGAAAACGGTTTCCGTGGAAGGGAAACGGGCATTGCAGCCGCCCCAAGCCATTCCGGTGCGCACTATAGCCGCGGAACAGCTGGAACGCCTTCCCGCCAAAGACCTCGGGGACGCACTGAAATACATGGCGGGCACACAAGTGAAAGACTATGGCGGGCTGGGAGGCATCAAAACGGTTTCCATACGCAGTCTGGGGGCTTCCCACACTGGCGTGTTCTATGATTACCTTCCTGTCAGTGACGGGCATTCCGGGCAGACCAACCTCGGCATTTTCTCCAGGGACAACGTCAATACGCTGCAAGTGTTCATCGGCAGTCCGGACGACATCTTCCACCCCGCCCGCATGCTCGCATCCGCGGCCACCCTGCAAATCACCTCCGCACCGCCGGTTTTCGCCGATGGGGAGCATATCCACGGGAGCCTGGGTTTCCGTACCGGATCCTTCCATTTATACCACCCTTTTCTTCGCTTGGACAATCGTCTGGGGAAACACCTTTCCTCCTCGCTAAACGTCGAATACCTGAGCCAGCAGGGAGACTACCCCTTCACCTACCAAAACCACAACATCACCGTCAAGGGCATACGTGAAAACGCAGCCCTGCGCCATTTCCGCGTGGAAAGCAATCTGTTCTTCCGGCAGAAAGACCAGCTGGCCACAGCCAAGCTGTTTTATTTCCGTTCCTCCCAAGAACTACCGGGAGCGATTGTGTATTATAACCCTATCTGCCACCAGCGCATGGAGGAGGAGATATTGATGGGGCAGTTGCACTACCATCACCACAGCCTTTTCCGTTCAGCGGAACGCTGGAAATTCCAGAGCAATGCGAAAGCGTATTACAGCATGCTGGAATACACGGATCCTGACTACCTGAACGCCGCCCATTTGCTTGACAACATCTACCGCCAGTGGGAATACCTGCTTTCCAACACCCTGCTGCGGCGTTTCGGCCCGCATTTCGCCCTGTCTTTAGCCAACGACGAGACCTTGAATCACATGAACTGCAACCTGGCGAATTTTGAACCTCCCACCCGCATCGCCGCCCTGACCGCCCTTTCAGGGAAGCACGAAACATACTGGAAAACAAGTGAAAACCGCACATGGGTTCCCGGTCATGCCATCACCTTCGCCTTGCTGCATAACGCCTATTTTGATTTCGCCTCCGGCAGCCGCTCCGGCTGNNCACCCGGAAATGGAGCCCTTCGGCCAACCTGCTGCTCTCCCTCTCCTCCACTAAACACAAAGGAAGCAGCATCAGCTTGCGCATAAGCTACAAAGACATTTTCCGCATGCCTTCCTTCAGCGAGAACTACTACCGCTTTTTCAACGATGACCTGCTGCTTCCGGAAGATGTGAAAGAAAGCAACATCGGCCTGCAATTCCAATGGCTCAACCGGCGGGGACGCCAACTGCAAGGCGGTGTGGACGCTTTTTACAACAATGTGGAAAACAAAATCGTGGCAGTCCCCAACCAAAACCTTTTTGTCTGGACCATGATCAATTACGGGAAGGTGGGGGTCACCGGCATGGAGGCGCAGTGGCAATGGACGGACGCGGAAACCTTCGCCCGTCACCACCTGCAATGGAACGCACAATTAAACTACACTTTCCAACGGGCGCTTGACCTGAGTGATCCGCACAGCAAAACCTACCGCCATCAGATTCCCTACACGCCCGTGCACACCGGAAGCGGCCTCTTCGGACTGCGCTGGAGACAAACCCAATGCCTGTACACCCTGCTTTGGGTCGGCCCGCGCTACACCCTGGGTCAAAACACCGACGCCAACCGCGTGGACGCCTATACAGACCACGGCCTTTCGGTAAAACACTCCCTGCTTTTCCATGCCCGCAAGGCAAGGACACTCCGCTGCGACCTTCAACTCGACCTGCTGAACCTGGCCGACCGCCATTACGAAGTCATACGGAACTACCCCATGCCCGGCAGACAGCTGCAGGCCAAAATCAACTTATATTTCTGAAGAAAAATATAAAAGATATACCACATGAAAAAAAACATTTTCTTATCCGTTCTGGCCTTTCTGACCCTGGCATTCACCTCCTGCAAAAAGGAAGATCCCCAAAAACCTTCCTCCGGGAATGCCGACTACGATGTCTGGGTGATCAACGAAGGCGCCTTCAACCGTAACAACGCCAGCATCACCGCCTATAGTACAAGCGACCAAAGCCTTTCGGCAGACTATTTCGCCGCGCAAAACGGACGCGGTTTGGGAGACGTGGCCAACGACATCATCCTCTACGGCAGCAAAGCCTATGTGGTGGTGAATGTTTCCAGCACCGTGGAAATACTGAGCGCTGCCACCGGCAAATCCCTGCAGCAAATCAGCATGATACACCAGGGGACCCCCCGCCAGCCCCGCCGTGTCTGCGCCTATAACGGCAAAGTGTATGTATGCTGCTTCGACGGAAGCGTGCACCGCATCGACACCACCACCCTTTCCATTGACCTCTCCGGCACGGCCGGCTCCAATCCCGACGGCATCTGCGCCAGCAACGGCAAAATATATGTATGCAATTCCGGCGGCCTGAACTACCCGGACTACGACAGCACCGTGAGCATACTCAACGCCCAGACGTTAGCACTGGAAAAAACACTGAAGGTCCGCATCAACCCCACCCGCTGCCTGAGTGACTGCTACGGGCACGTTTGGCTGCTTTCCTATGGCAATTACGACAACATCCCGGCTTGCGTCCAATGCATTGACACCCAAAAGGACACCGTCTCACACACCTTTGAGGAAGCCGATGTCAACGACTTCGACATGGGGCCTAACGCCATTTACCTGCTTTGTGTCAACGAACGCAGGGGAGGGAAAACAGCCGTCTGCAAAACCATCACCACCAGCAGCCTGCAGGAAGCCGGCACGCTTTTCGAAAAAAACGGCATACAGTCCCCCTACGGCATCAATGTGCAGGAAAGCAACGGAAACGTATGGATAACAGACGCTTTGGATTATTCCAGCAACGGGGATGTCTACGGATTTGACGACAAAGGCACGCAAAAATACAAGTTTGAAGCCGGAACCTTCCCCAAAAGGATGGTATTTTTGAAATAAAATGACTACCTTTGCGCCCAGTAAAAAAAGGCGGCATGGAAAAGAATTTTGAAAGTCTGCGGCAGGCATATCCGGTATTCACCTACCAACAGTACCAATGGGAAAAAACGGGCGGCGACCTGCTGCTCACCTTTCATTTCCACATTGGGGACAGCATACGTTTCACACCCCGGATAAAACTGTGCGGCCATCCCGCTTACGCCCGCTTCTACCGGGAACACGACCTGAAATCCTTGGAAATCCTTTTCTTCCATATCGGCATGATAGAGCTCATCAGCTACTGGAAGTGCTGCTGCTGCCCCGAAATCCGGATTGAATGCGCCCACCTGGACGAGGACGCCCTCACCTGGTGGAAAAAACTCTACTACCACGGATTGGGCGAGTTTTTCTACCGCAACGGCAT
>DBVK01000174.1 GCA_002308135.1 Bacteroidales bacterium UBA1266 | reverse complement strand
GCCAATCCGATACCATTGCTTCCTCCAATAACCAATGCATTCTTTATCATCTGTTCAAATTTATATGTCTTACTGTCATCTCCAATGATTAACGCTCCCCATTGGCGGCAGCCCTATCCTGCGGGACGCTTGTCTTTTTGTGTCACACCAAACAGCTGTCCAAGTCCCGGCGCAGGGCCTCCTTATCCAAATGCTGGCCGATGAACACGAGTTTCTNNTTGTCAAGGTGCTGACCGATAAAGACTAGTTTCTGCATACGGTCGCCATAGGTGTCGTCCCAGTCGCGCAGCAAATCCGGATTGCGCAGCCGCAAATCCTCCAGCTCGCCCTTTGTCATGGTGGCGAACCAGCGCCCCGCGTCACGCAAGGAAAGCTGGGTGCCCACCTGGTCGAATATATAGCAGATTTCCTCTTCCCCCTTAAAATAGCAGATGCCCTTGGAGCGGATAACATTGCGGGGCAGTTTGGCCGCTATCTCATCAAAGCGGTCCAGGCGGAAAGGACGGCGCGCCTGATAAACGAAGGTACTGATGCCGTATTCCTCCGCCTCCCCTTCCTCATGGTGATGGTGATGATGTTCATGTTCATGTTCATGTTCATGCTCATGCTCACGCTCATGTTCATGCTCGTGCTCGTGCTCATGTTCGTGCCCGTGCGCTTCCCCGTGGGCCTCATCCTCGTCGGTGATGTCCTCCACCACCCGTATCCAGGTTGCGGAAGTGGCCGTCTTCTCAAAATCGAACAAGCCGGTATGCAAAATCTTATCCAAATCTATGCCGCCGTAATCGCAGCTAAGTATTTCGGCCTTGGGCTGCAGGCTGCGCACAAGGCTGCGTATGCGTCCCAACTCCGCTTCGGAAACCTCCGAGGCCTTGTTGATCAGCACCATGTTGCAGAATTCAATTTGCTGCACAATCAGGTTTTCCAGGTCATCTTCGTTAAAATGGCGCTGGCTCAGGTCTTTTCCGCTGAAATCCTCCTGCATGCGCAATGCGTCCACCACGGTCAGCACGCAATCCAGCCGCGGGATGCCGTGGCGGGTGAAACGCTCCTCCATGGATGGCATGCTGCAAATGGTCTGGGCAATGGGCTCCGGCTCGCAAATGCCGCTGGCTTCAATCACAATATAATCGAACTTGTGCTGCGCCATGATTTCAGAAAGCTGCTCCACCAAATCCATTTTCAGGGTGCAGCAGATACAGCCGTTCTGCAGCGCCACCAGGCTTTCCTCCTTCTGCCCCACAACACCTCCCTGCTGAATCAGGTCCGCATCGATGTTTATTTCCCCCAAATCGTTTACAATCACCGCAAAACGTATGCCCTTCCGATTGGAGAGGATGCGGTTCAGCAAGGTGGTTTTTCCGCTGCCCAGGTAACCGGTCAGCAGCAGTACTGGGGTGTTTTCTGCATTCATTTCCATAATTCCCTTCTTTTGCTAAAATTCCATACGGTATCACCAGCCTGACGCGCGAATCCCGCCCTTCGGCCGAAAATGCAAAGATAGCATAAAAAAACATGTCCTTGGTGCGTGAGGCAAAGAAAAATCAAGCACACACAAAAGCATACGCAAAACATTGAAAACAACCAAGCAAGAAAGCAATCAAGGGGCTTTCGGAAGCGTCATCGCCAGACGGAATCCGATGTGGATGAACTGTGAGTCGGGCGAGCTTCCGGAACGGTTGGACACCCGCACATAGCTTTCCTCCACAAACCAGCTGCCGCCGCGCAACACGCGGTTTTTCCCGCTTTCCGGCCCTTTGGGGTTGGTCTGGTCCCCTCCCCGGTAGCGTCCGAACCAATCCTGGCACCACTCGTAAATGTTGCCGCTCATGTCATAGAGACCCAATTCGTTGGGTGCCTTGCTGCCCACCGGATGCGTTCCTGTTTCCCAAGTGTCCCCGTACCAGGCCACCTCCGAGGCATGATCGCTGCCGGCATAACGGTACACTTTGCTCTGGCGGCCGCCCCTTGCGGCATACTCCCATTCCGCCTCCGTCGGCAGACGGAACTGCTGCCCAGTCAAGGCATTCAATTGAGTGATGAAGACCTGACAGTCGTTCCATGACACGCGCTCCACGGGTCTCTGCAGGTCGCCGGTGAAGCTGCTCGGGTTCGTCCCCATCACGGCGAGCCACAGCTCCTGGGTCACCTCGGTCTCGCCCATGTAGAAANNACTCCTGGCAGTCGTTCCAGCTGACGCATTCCACCGGACGGTTGTCGCCAATATAAAACGAGGGGTTATCCCCCATGACAGCCTTCCACAAGGCTTGGGTGACCTCAAATTTCCCTATGGCGAAATCGTTCAGCGTGATTTTGCGCACCGGTTCCTCGTCCTCGTAGGAATAGCCGGCCTGCTCATAAGTCGCGCCCATGGAATAGGCGCCGCCTTGCACCGTCACCATGACAAAGGAAACACCTTTCACCGTGAAGGTCTTTTCCCTTGTCTGCGAACGGGAGGCGGACTGCGCCCTTAGCGTTTCCGGGCAAAACACCCCCGCCCCGGCACCAAAGGCCAGGCAAAGCAAAAGGCATAACAATGTCCGCTTCTTTTTCATATGTGCAAAAATACAGCTAAAATCCGTCCGTTTCCCCCGAATGGGAAGATTTTTTTCAAGACTTATGCGCCCATCCCTCCTCTACGGCGGTACAAAAACACACCTTTTTTCAGTATAAGACCTTATATGTGTCCTATTAACAACAATAATTAATGTTTGGAAACATTATTTTGTATGCAAAAAAGTGATTGAAAACACCAAAGCGGACACTCTTGTGAAAAACAGAGAAAAACTTTTTTCACCAACCCATGAGGCATATTGGGAAAAAAGTTTATTTTTTCCATACGCCCCCCTACCGGGAAGCGGTGTCCCGGGATTTCTTGTCCCAAAGGAAAGCCCCTCCGTAATTATCGCTGTAGGAAAGGCTCTCGTCATCGGCATAGGTGACCACATAGCGCCGGGGCACGATGCCGCCGCGCTGCAGACGGCAGATAATGGTCAGCAGGTTGCTGTCAAGACGCCATTGGAAGGGCTGGGCCTCCTCGCGGGCGACGTCATCGGAAGTGTCCC
>DBVK01000184.1 GCA_002308135.1 Bacteroidales bacterium UBA1266 | reverse complement strand
GCCAAATCATGCAGAAACGCATCTTCTCCACCCCCAACATCGAGATGGTATGGAAGCATGTTCCCGTGGAAATCCTCGGTGAAGGCGACAAATTCTCCAAGAATGTCACCGGCATACGGCTGCAGCAGGTGGAGAGCAAAGCTGAAACGACCCTGAAGGTGGACGGCGTGTTCGTAGTAATCGGCCACCACCCCAACACCGAAATTTTTGAAGGCCAGGTGGCTTTGGATGCCGACAAATACATACTTACCGAGCCGGGCACCTCCAAAACCAACATTCCGGGCGTATTCGCCGCCGGAGACGTGCAGGACCGCCAGTACAAACAAGCCATCACCGCAGCGGCCGGCGGATGCCGCGCTGCCTTGGATGCCGAACGCTTTCTGATCGGATGCTGAAACTCATTGCCTTTTTCGGAATCGCGCTGTGGGCGGCAGGCCTGCTTGTCTCCTGTGAGGAGCCTATTTCCATTGACCTGCCCGAACACAACGGCATTGCCGTTATCGAAGGCTTTATAGAAAACGGACGCACCGCCACGGTGGCGATGTCCATATCCCGTCCGTACTACAGCTACACCTCCCGCGATTCCCTGCTGGCAAGCATACAGACCGAAGCCAAAGTGATTGTCACAGACTCCAATACCGGAGAATCCGAGCAACTGTCCATCGGCTATTCCGAAGACCATATTTTCGGACTGGTGCGCATGGCTTATATTGGGAAAAACCTGAAAGGCGTTCCCGGACACACCTACCTGCTGCACATTGAAAACAAAGGGAAAGCCTACGATGCCTCCACCTATATCCCTGCCCGCGGCGTACAGCTGGATTCCTTATATTTCAGCCGATCGGGACGCTCCTTTCTCCGAATACTGTTCAGCGACCCCAAGGGGGAGTTCAATTGCTACCGCTTCCTCACCAAAGTGATGGACGAGGACATGTCGTACGGGCAGTCCTATCTCGGCACCTTTGACGACCTGACCTTTGACGGGAAGCAACTGCAGTTCGAGCTGGTGCGCATGCCGGTCAGCAACCTGTTCAGCATTGAATACAAAACCCTGGAGGACATCAAAAACGCCACCATGTACAAAAAAGGCAATGTGGTCTGCGTAAAATCCGCCATGACCGACAAGGAGACCAAATCGTTCTGGTTCGCCCTGCAAGTGGATTTGAGCATGGCTAACAACCTGTTGGTGACACCGGGGGTATACCCCACCAACATCCGCGAATCCAACGGATCGCATGTGTCCGGCATTTGGTCCGGATACCACGCGCGCTACGACACCATCGTCTGTCCGTAACCGTCATTGAAAACAAGGCCGCCCTGCCGCCAAACTTTTTTCCGCACCTGTAATTTTTTCACCTTTTGGCGCGTTTTCACTGTACCTTTTCATTGAAGACATGAACATAAAGGAATACAACCAGGCCGTGAACAAGCTTTCGGACGCGCTGTACCGCTTTGCCCTGCAGTACACGAAAGAGGATTCGGAGGCGGAGGACATGGTGCAGGAAACCTTTATTACATTGTGGGAAAACCTTGGGAAGGTAAATGCCGAACAAGTGAAAAATTATGTATACACCGTAATTCACAACAGGATAACAAGCCATTTCAGGCACGAGGAAATCAAAAGGGGCTATCAGGCGGAAGCGGGGACGGGCGCTTTCGCAGCCGAAACCGACACTCCGGAGGTGAAAGACCTGCTGCAGTACGCATTACAGCAGCTTCCCGCACTACAGAAGGAGATTCTGATGCTCAGGGACTGGGAGGGTTTCTCCTATAAAGAGATTGCCGGCATTTTACAGTTGAGCGAATCCCAGGTGATGGTTTACCTGTTCAGGGCCAGAAACAAAGCCCGCAAACTACTGGAATCGGAAGGGGTTTGCTACCAACCCTCCCTATTGACAAAAAAAAGCAGACGCACATGAATATCTCAGAAGAAAACATTGAGGCTTACCTGCTGCAATATGCAGAACATACGTTGAGCGAGGAGGAGGTGCGCAGCGTGGAGTCGTACCTGCGGCTGCATCCCGAATGGAATGCGGTTTGGACCGCCTACAATCCCGATTTCCGCATGCCGGAAACGCCCCTGCCGGATTTCCCCCGCAAAGCCGCGCTGCGCAAAAAGCCGGCACTGCCGCTTTACTGGGAAAGCTATGCCGCCGTGGCTGCAGCGCTATTGCTGTTTTGCCTGGCCTGGAGCGTGTTGCATGTGGCCTTGAAAAAGGATACGGCCGATTGGGCGAACAACGGTCCTGGAAGCACGCCGCCGCCCGCCCAGCAACCTCACCTTCCGCCGGCACCCGATTCTGTTCGGACGGATGAGGATACGCGCATGCCTGAAAACGCACGCCCCCCACGCCCGAAAACGGCAGCGGAACTGACGCCGCAAACCGTCTCCATTCCCGTAAATCCGGAGAATCCCGCGTCGGTAAAGCCCCTGTCCGCTGAAAACGAAAACCTCTGGGCCTACGTCCGGGAGGAAGCGACGGACAAGCCATCGGAGAAAACGGCATTGGAAGACAGCGTAATCACCGTATATCTCAACATCTTCACTGACAGTCTGGTGGTGTTTGCTTCCGCAACGGAAACGGAAACCGACAGACAAAAAACGTACAGCAGGCTGCTCGATTGGGCGGGAAAGCATTTGCTTCCCTATCTGCCTGAAGAGCAAAGCGAAGCGCTGACGGAGAAAATCCTGGCCGGTGCAGCGGCCGTAAAAAAAATACGCCATAAGGTGGAGCCAGTGTACAACACCCTCCTTAGCCACCTTGCCTATGAATAAAACATCCAAGCTAAACATAAAAAAACAAACGTCATGAAAAAAACCTTATGGATAGGGTTACTACTCTGCGGCATGAGCACGCTTCTGCCGGCGCAGCAAAAAGACACGGTGAAAGTTTACCGGCAACAGCTCCCTAAAATCAGCAAAATCACCGTCTCCGGACAAGCCCAGGTGATGTTGAAAAGCGCTGGACAAAACATGCTGTCCATCCAAACAAACTGTAAAACCATCGAGCCTGCGAGCATGAAAGAAAAGGAGCTGATACTGGACCAGCCCTGCCGCTATGAATTGTCCCTGGCCGACACGTCTATCCGTATTCTTGCCGCAGACACCGCTTTGGTGAAAGTGTCCGGCATGTCACGCTGGCCTTTCTATACGGTGGATCTGAAAAACAATGCCGCCCTGGTTGTGGAAAACCAGGACACCCTCAAAGCCGACAGAATGAATGTCGTCTTGCAACACAACGCCGTCATGCGGGTGAAAAGCCCGTTTTACCTGAACCGCCTGGAAGTGCTTGCCACCTCCACTTCCCAGTATACGGTTGAAACGGACGCTTACGACATCAAGCGCTATACCATTCACATCATCGGAAGCAGCAAAGAGCACCTGGCCAATTCCGGCTATGTGAAATTCAACAGCGTTCCCGCACAAGACACCTTCCCCTCCACGGACGACAGCATGGACATCAAACAATTTTTCAAAGAATTAGGCAACAGTTTGTCCGAGTTTTCCGCTATCCGCGAAGGCAGGAGAATAAAGGTGCACCCGATTTCCATTGCCACGCCACGGCCGTTCCGGCACTGGCAGCTGGAGGTGGGCGCGCAATGGGCGTTTCTTGCCTACCATGAGGACATATCCTCTTTTTCCAATCAATTTAACGGATTGTCAACCCCTTCCGACAATCATATCTCCTTTTCCTCCCTGGCCTTGGAAGTGGCCGAAAATTACCGTTTCAACAAACACCATGCGCTAAAAATGGGTATAGGATTGGCTTGGGACAACTACCGGTTCAAACAGCTCACTAACGATGCGCTTACGGATCCCCTGTTCAACTACACCACAAAATTCAAGATAACATACGTCACCGCCCCTTTGGGGTATAACTACAATAACGGCAAGCATTTCGGATTCTCCCTGGAGGTCATTCCCGGATATGCGGCCAACGGTTATGCCAATTTGAAAAAGACAGTGAAAACGGATATTTATAAAAATACGGTTAAAAACAAAGTGAACGACATGAGCAATGTCAATCTTCTCAAATTGGACGGGCGCGCTTCGGTGAAATTCCCTTGGGGGGCCGTTTTTGTGCAGCCTTCCCTCCTGCCTGTGCTGGACAACAATGGGGACAAAAAGCTGTATCCTATCCGTTTCGGCTTTTCCATCATCGACTTCTAGCGTGTTTGCGGATTACCCGCGAAGCATTTGGGTAAGGCCTTTGTGCACCGTATACCAATGGCATATCCGTAAGGTGAAGCCTTAGCGGGATTCGGCGTGAAAAGTCACCGGACGTCCGGCAATCCGGCTATGGGGCATGCGCAAACCGCTTGTTAACAGGCATTCGTGTTTTTTTGTTGAAATTTATCGGTCATAGCTGGAAAGGTAAACGGAAAATGTGTATCTTTGCAGTGTGATTTCTATCGGATTCACCGGACAATACTACCAC
>DBVK01000067.1 GCA_002308135.1 Bacteroidales bacterium UBA1266 | reverse complement strand
TTGTCCGGATGGTATTGGATGGCCTTCTGCCGGTAGGCTTTTTTTATGGTCTGCTCATCCGCATCTTTGGGCACTCCCAGCACTTCATAATAATCCCGTTTTTCCATTGTTCGCAGTTTTTACTGGTAAATGACCACCTTGGAAAAGCGTATCACCTTTTCGTTCAGCTTATAACCTTTCTGAATCTCATCCAGCACCCGGCCTTTGTCCTCCTCTTTTTCAGCCGGAACAGTCGTTACAGCCTCGTGAAGGTCCACGTCAAAGGGCTCTCCTATCGCTTGAATGGCCTCCAGGCCCTGCTGTGTCAGGAATGTTTTCAGTTTGTTGTATATCAGCGACATCCCTTCTTTCTCCGCTTCTTCCCCTTCGGTTTGCGCACTGTACTGCAGGGCCCTTTCCATATCGTCCAACACGGGAAGCAGTCCGACAATAATCTGTTCGGAAGCGTTTTTGATCAGATCGAGTTTCTCCCTTTGGGTGCGACGGCGGTAATTGTCAAATTCGGAGTACAGGCGGATGTATTTGTCATGGATTTCAGCCTTCTCCTGAGCGATTTTCTCATTATCCTGACGCAGGGCGTCCATTTTCCGCTGGTTGCGGTTTTTATGCCCTTTCTCCGGCTTCTCCTCTTCCGGCTGCCGCGCTGTTTTTTCTTCCGTTTCCCTGCCGTTTTCCCTATCCGTTAGCGGATCGGTTTCCGCTGTTTGTTTTACTTCTTCTTCCATAGTGCATTTACTTTTTTCAAGGCTCCCGCCATGCAAATTCTTTGCCAAGGGCAAAAAAGTGACAAAGTGGCAGACTTGGAGCTACCGACCGATCATCTTTTCCGGACGGACCCAGGCGTCGTAGCTTTCCTTGTCCACATATCCGGAACGCAACGCGGCCTCTTCCAAGGACAAACCTTGCTCATAGGCGGAACGGGCGATTTCCGCCGCATGATGGTAGCCGATATGCGGGCTCAAAGCCGTAACCAGCATCAGGGAGGCATCCAAGTTAGCCTTAATACGCTGTTCGTCAGCGGTAATACCGGCTACACAATGAATCTCAAACGAACGGCTCACATCCCCCAACAGCCTTGCTTCCATCAACAAATTGTACGCAATGACGGGCATAAACACATTCAGCTGCCAATGCCCTTGCATGCCTGCCACGGAAACCGTGGTGTCGCACCCCATAATCTGAGCGCAGACCATGGTCACCGCCTCGCATTGGGTGGGATTGACCTTGCCCGGCATAATGGAGGAACCGGGTTCGTTCTGCGGAAGCCTCAGCTCTCCTATACCGCAGCGGGGGCCGGAAGCGGACAAGCGTATATCGTTCGCAATTTTCATCAGACTGACAGCCAGTTGCTTCATAGCGCCAGAGGTTTCCACCAGCGCATCATGGGAGGACATGGCTTCAAATTTATTGGAGGCCGGAGTGAAGGCTTTGCCCGTCAGCCGTGCAATATGCGCCACACAGTTGAGGTCATAGCCCGGAGGGGTGTTCAAACCGCTTCCGACTGCTGTTCCGCCGACCGGGAGCTCCATCAGATGCGGCAAGGTGTTCCGCAAGGCCCGGATACCGAATGCCAGCTGCGCGGCATATGCGGAGAACTCATCCCCCAGCCGCAAAGGCGTGGCGTCCTGGGTATGGGTGCGACCTATCTTGATGATGCCGTGAAAGGCCTGCGCCTTGCTTTCCAATGCATGCTGCAAGGATTCCAATGCGGGAATCGTATGGTCCAGCAAGGCTGTGGCAGTGGCCATACGCATAGCCGAGGGGAACACGTCGTTGGTGGACTGGGACTTGTTCACATCGTCATTGGGGGAAAGCAGGCGCTCCCCGCCCATGGCCCTGCCCCTAAGCGCTTCCGCCCTGTTGGCAATCACTTCATTGACATTCATGTTGGTCTGCGTCCCCGAACCGGTCTGCCACACTACCAAAGGGAAGTGGTCATCCAGCTCACCGGCGATGATTTCATCGCACACCCGGACAATCGCATGCCTCTTTTCTTCCGTAAGCACACCAGCCTCGGCATTGGCCATAGCCGCCGCCTTTTTCACCAGCGCCAGCTGACGGATGATTTCTATCGGCATCCGCATCCCTCCAATGTTAAAATGCTGACAGGAACGCTGCGTCTGCGCACCCCAATAGCGGTCGGCAGGCACCTGCATTTCGCCCATACTGTCTTTCTCTACTCTGAACTGCATAGCTTTGTTTGCCTTTATTTTATCAATAAGATTTTCCCTTTCCCCCTGATTTTTCCCGAAGCGTCACTGGCATGCACAAAATACACACCCGTAGCCGCCTTGCTTCCGTCAAAACGGCGACCGTCCCAAACAGCGGTGCCGCCGTTGGACCTGGTGCGATACACCAGACCTCCCTTGGTGTCCGTGATTTTCACCTCCGAATCGTCCACCAGACCGCTGATGGAAACCAAGCCGTCAAAATCTTCCCGCACGGGATTGGGGAAAACTTTCAAAGCCGTATAATCCGCTTCCGGATCAGTGGCGGTATAGCGGAAGGATTCCAAGCCTTTGTCGGTGCCTATAAACACTTCCCTGGTGGAGCCGAGAATGGCTATATCACGGATATTATTGGAAATCAGCGGACTGTTTTCTTTGGTAAAATGAAGCAACTCGGTTTCCCCGTCTTCGGAAAGCAGGAAAAGCCCGGCATTCTCTGTCCCCACCCATTTTCGGTTCCCCTGATCCACTTTAATGCAGGTCACTGTTTCGTGATACAGCAGCAGTTCGGTCAGACTGTCCATACTGACCCTGGGGGCGTAGGGCAAGGTGGAGGGATAATCCAACAGCCGGGAAGGGCTATAGTATATCTTGATGCCCCTGTCGGTTCCCAGCCAGATTTCCCCGTCCTTATCCTCGGCCAGCGCATATATAAACGAAAAAGCGCCGGTCTCCTCGGTCAGGGTGGTGTTCAGCATCACCAAACGGTCATCCGAGGTGTTCGTGGGCGTTCCATTCGGATCCAGTATCAAAAGGGAGGTCTCCCTGTGCCCCGTCATCCAAATCCAGCCCCGGCTGTCCACCAGCAGGCTTCCCATGAGGGTTCCTGAAGCGTATTGAATGTTATAATGATACCATTCCCCCTTGGGTGTAAGCATGGAAAGCGGATAGGCTGCGAAAGGGTTCAACACCCACAGGTTGGCGTTGGAGTCCATTGCCATACGGGTGCAGCGCACGTTGCCGTAATAGGGCTCCAAGGTGGAATTGCTGGAATCGAAGGCGGCAACCACCTGGCCTTCACGCACTTTAACCAGACCGTTCACATAGGAAGTAATGTAACATTCCGAAGCCTTGGAGGATGTAAGCAGCACATCCATGCCATCCGAATAGGAAAAGTCCACCCTGGCATTGTTCCATTGACTGCCGTCATACGTGCTCAACAGGATTTGTGACCATCGGGGGACCCATCCGATATGCGGGGCACTATGGATGACCGCCAAGGCGGAACGGTTGGCGTCCATGGCCCAAACCCCGTCTGTCAACGGCCCCTCCATCCNNCCATCCGATAATAGGCAGGCAGGTCTGTCCACAATTGACGCACCAGCCCTTCCTCCGCATCGGCTATCCATATGTAGCCGTCGTCCCCGTAGAGTGCGTTGCATGGCTGCGGGGAGCCGAATTCAATCAGCCGTACAAGCCCTCCGTCCCCCGTCCGGCGATACACACTGGCCTTGTTCCAGAACGTCACCACCAGGCAGGAATTGGAGACCCTGACATTGCGCACTTCCTCATAACCGAAAAGCGTATCCGGACGCCAGCGCCCTTTCTCGTACGCATAANNNCCCAGCCGATAAGCGGTATCGCTTTCCCATACCGTATCCATATCCACCGAAGCCGCCCGTACGGCATACACCACGTCTCCGTATGTCTCCAGCCTTTCCGTTTCCATGGAATCGGGCAAGCCCTGGGAAACCACCTTGACCCAAGTGGAGAATTGGGATATTTTTCTGTTATCCAAAGTGTTGTAAAATATACCCTGTGCAGTGGCCGCAAAAAGGGTGTCGCCTTTCAGGCACACATCCTTGACCGCCAGGTTCTTGCTATCCTTACTGAAGAACCAGGTGTCTTGGATGTAGCGTTTTTTCATATCCACCACCATAATGCCGAAACCGCAGGCCAGATAAGCCTTTGAATCGGCTATGCAAGCCGCATACAGCGATTTGTCCCCTGTCATTTGCTTTCTGTACAGATCCGACAGATTGTAAAACTGTCCGTCCGAATACAAATCCATATTGGAATTGGCATAACAGACCAGGAGGGTCTTGCTCTTATCATCCCAATGGATATGGGAAATGCCCACGTCCGACAAACCTTCCGTGACACCCAAGCGGGTGTATAGGCCGTCTGTCAGGTCTAAGGTGAAGACCGTGTTCGAAGTGGCCACATAGATGGCGTTTTCCGCTCTCAACAAATCCACACCTTCCGAATAGGAAAAATGGGTCTTCCATTGCCCCACCGCCACATCGTTTTGGGCGGAAAGCCCGGCGCACCAGAGCAAAGGCAGGAATAACAGCACATGATATATTTTTTTCATAGGATTCATCGGATCAGATTCACCATTCCCCTGCGGGAAAACATTTTCTTTTCATTCAAACGATAGGTCAGCTGATAGACATAAATGCCCATACGGGCGGGCCGTCCCTTGATGTTGCCGTCCCATCCCTCATCCGGCCGGTGGGTTTCAAACACAATCTGTCCCCAGCGGTCAAAAATGGTGAAGGTGTACTCTGTGGCATCCACATAGACATTGACCGGTTTGAACACCCTATTGGCTTCAATATCGCTTTCAGGGACAAAGCTGTTGGGAATATATGTCGTTGGCATCTGGGACACTTCCACCGTATTGGAGAAGCATTCTTCCTGATAGGGTAATGCGGCGTGCCCGCCTTTGGCCGACACCCTGTACCTCACCTCCTCCAGCGGCAGTTCGTCCGCGGATTCCTCATACGACCGCGAATAGGCAGGCTGTGCGGCCAGCAGCTGGAAGTCGGATGCCGATACCAAACGGCGGTATACGGCATAGTTGTCGGGAGAACGCCCGAAACCTTCATAGGAAGGCCACGACAGACGGTATTTCCCATCTGTGGTTTCCTCCACTGTCAGCACGATATTACTGGCCGGAAGGGAGTAGGCGAAGGGGTAATCGCACTCATCGGTCAGCACGGCCCTGTATTCATAGCGCTGCCGCACATCCAAGCCATGCTGGACCCATCGGTAGGCATCCGTGGTCTTGGTCCGGGATTCTGACCAGGACACCGGACCACCGGACTGATTGCGCCGCTCAAGTATCAGGTGGCGGTAATCCACCGTATCATTCACATACACTTGAATCTCAATAGCATCCTGTTCATCCACACTGACAGAGCGCACATAGGCATCGCCCACGCCCGGTTTGCGGTGAAAAACNNCCCTCCGCCAAGGAAGTGGTGGAAGAGGCCGTGCGTCCGGCATTCCAGACCCGTACAAAAAACGTGTGGGTCTGCATCACATCCAGACTCCGGCACGTGAAGGAAGCCTCCTTGCCCCCACTGCCAACAAGCGCATAGGCGGAGGTTCCCGTTCTGGCAAACACTTCAAACGAAGCGGCGCCGCCCGGAAAATGATGGTACGGGTTCCATGACAAATCCACCATGCTGTCGCATTTGTGAACGGTGGCCGACAATTTCAAGGTATGGTGAATCTCGCCCAACGGACTTGCATTGCGGCAGGTGTCTATGCTGGCGATACGGTACTGCCACACATTACCGTCTTTGTGCAAAGTGTCCACATAATGCGTCTGCGATGCGCCATACAAGGTGTCCAACACTTTCCATATGCCCTCCTCATAACAGTACACAATGTATCCGAACACATCCGGGGAAGCCGAAGGCTGCCATCCCAAGGTGCAGTCATGCCGTTCCGGATGCAGGCTGACGCTGTCCAGACGCGCTGTGTCCGGTGCCGTGAAATCGGCATAATAATCTTTACATACAGGCGACACATAACGGCATCCGTTCATGTCCGTCACCAGCACATACGCCAGAGTGTCCCCGCAGACAGTCACGGTGTCACGCCAGGAACAAGCGGTGGTGGAATCCACCAAATCATTCCCTAACCCCCTGCGGTACAATCGGAACCAACAAATTTTGTTACTATCTGGCCGCGGATGCACCCATGCCAGACTGGCCACACCGCCCCCTTGGTTATCCATCCCCATAAAAAGCGTCTGCAGCGTATCGGACACCACTGCCGCACAGCGGACGAAATAATAACGCACCCCTATTTGCGCCTGTGCGCCAAGATGGGTGTATTTGCATACAGAAACATCTGTCAGACTGGCTATTCTGGTAAACACCCCCCCTTTTTGGGCAGCGTAATAGATTTCACAAGCGGCGCCGGAGGGCGGTGCCCCC
>DBVK01000180.1:4836-5695 GCA_002308135.1 Bacteroidales bacterium UBA1266 | reverse complement strand
GCGTCGCTGTCGGCGGTGAAATAAAGTTTGCCGTCCCGGTATTCCGCGTGCAGCCACACATTGGACTGGCAGCCTTCAATCAGGTATTCCTCCGTTTTATATTGAGGGTCAATCAAGGGCAATGTTTTACCTAATTCAATGATATAGTTGTATTTGTCCATCCAATCCTCAAAATAGGAAAATTCTTCCACAATCTTTTCCGATGCTTCTTGCAAACTGCTCATAATGATGTGTCTGATGTTTTAGGATTATGTATTTAAGGTTGATATGCATTGTATTGCAGCAGATGATCCGCCAATACCAGGGCGGTCATGGCTTCCACTACGGGAACGACCCGCGGGGCAGCGCAAACGTCCTGCCTCCCCTCTCCTTTCAGCACGCAGGCCTCCCCTTTCTCGTTGACGCTATCCTGGTCTTTGCCTAAGCTTGGGATGGGTTTGAAGGCCACCGTGAAATACAGGGCTTCGCCATTGCTGATGCCGCCCTGTATGCCGCCGGAGAAATTGGTTTTCGTATGGAAATCCGAAGCAATCAGGTCGTTGTGTTCGCTTCCTTTTTGCGTTACAGCCTGGAAACCGCTGCCGTATTCAAACCCTTTGGCGGCGTTGATGCTCATCATGGCCTTGGCTAAATCTGCCTGCAGTTTGTCGTAGACGGGGCTTCCCCATCCGCAGGGCAAACCTTGCACCAGACAGGAAACAGCAGCCCCCGTGCTGTCCCCTTCCGCTTGCAGCTGCTTCAGGTAGGCTTCCATACGGGTATTAGTTTCCTTATCTGGACATAATAAACTATTTTCTATGATTTTATCTATTGTTATTTCAAGTGTTGGTTTAACTAATGCTATGTGGCCAATCTGTCG
>DBVK01000180.1:194-4776 GCA_002308135.1 Bacteroidales bacterium UBA1266 | reverse complement strand
CCACCCGCACCACCGTTTCCCTGGCAGAGGCCCTTCCCCCGCCGTCATAGTCAAACGCACCGTATTTCCGCCAATAGGTATAGCTGGCATGCGAAGGGCGCAGCACCCCCTCCTGCCGTTCCCCGTGCCGCACATCGGTGTTGGCGATCCAAAAAGCGATGGGGGCTCCGGTGGACATGCCGTTGCGTATGCCGNNCGGAAAGCCAGCGCGGCTCGTCCTGCTCTGTTCGGGGTGAACTGCCGGTATAGGAGGCCGGACGGCGTTTCTGCAGCTGGAGGCGGATAAGCGCCATGTCGATGGGAATGCCTGCGGGAAATCCGTCCAGCACTCCCCCCACCCCTTCCCCGTGGGATTCACCGAAAGAGGTCAATGTCAATAGTTTGCCTGTGGAATTACCGGCCATCTTCTTCGGATTGAAAGGATTGGGTGTAACTTTTCATCAGCAGGGCGCCGACGGAATAGGCGCTCAGTTGCTGCTTCAGCATTTTTTCGCGAAGCGGTTCCCATTGTTCCCGCACCGCCCCGTTGGAGTAAAACAGGTCGAACAGCTGGTGCTCTATATAGGCTTTGAGGCATTCTTCCGACTGCTGCACACGGCGTTGCTGGAAAAGTCCGCTCTCTTTCATAATGCTGACGTAACGGTCAATGCACTGCCAAATGTCCGCAATGTTAGTGTCGTACAAGGCAGAGGCCGTCATCACCGGGGTTTTCCACAAGGTCTGGTTGTGGTGCGGGAACAGCTGCAGCGCGTTCGCCAGCTGGCGGCGTGTCAGTTCCGCCCGCTGCTGGTTGTCCCCGTCTGCCTTGTTGACCACGATGGCATTCGCCATCTCCATAATGCCGCGCTTGATGCCTTGGAGTTCGTCTCCGGCACCGGCAATGGTCAGCAGCAGAAAGAAATCCACCATGGAATGCACAGCGGTTTCCGATTGCCCCACGCCTACGGTTTCCACCAGTATGGTGTCGAATCCGGCGGCTTCGCACAAAATGATGCTTTCCCTTGTCTTGCGCGCCACGCCCCCCAAGGAACCGGCGGAAGGCGAAGGGCGGATAAAAGCCTTGGGATCGACCGAAAGGCTTTCCATACGGGTTTTATCCCCCAAAATGCTGCCCTTGGACAGTTCGCTGCTCGGATCGACCGCCAGCACCGCCAAATGACGGCCCTGACCGGTCAGCAGGCTTCCGAAATGCTCGATAAAGGTGCTTTTCCCGGCGCCGGGCACACCGGTGATGCCTATGCGGACAGAATTGCCGGCGTATGGGAGGCAGGCGTTGATAATGGTCTGGGCCATCTCATAATGCTCGTGCAGGTTGCTTTCAATCAGGGTGATCGCCTTGCTCAACATCACGCGGTCATGGGCGAGAATGCCGTCCACATAGGCTTGCGCGGGCAAAAGGGCGGCCCGTTTCAGCGGACGTTGCTTCAAATAGGGGTTCACTTGTGCGGGCTGGGGAATGCCGTCCTGCACATGCAACGCTGATTGATAGTCTGTTGTGCCTTTATCCATGAGTTGGGGTTGAAAGTGCAAATTTCCGCAAAATACGGATATGTAGCTTACTTATACCGATAAAAAATGCGCTTCTTCCGCAGAAAAATCCAAATAGGGACACAGCTGCTGCAATTGCCGCAGCTGTTCCAGGGAACGGGCGCGGAAGCGCAAATCCTCTTCCGTGCCGGGAAAAGCCGTCCGGTGATGGTAAGCCGCTTCCAGAGCCGCTATCCGCTTGTTGAGCGCTTGGGTCTCTTCCGTGAAGAACACCGACGCAAAGCAGTCCCATACATAGCGTGTCGCCTCCTCCGAGGGATGAATGCGGTCGCTGGCATAGAAGCGGTAATCCCGCAGGTCGTCCATAAGAATTTCATAAGCAGGGAAATAGCAAATCCAGGAATGGCGCTCGCAAAGCTCGTGCGCCAGCACCCTCAAGCAGGCCTTGCTATAGCTGTTTTCGGAAAAATCCTGTTGCAGGTAGCGTACCGGACTAAGCGTAAGTATGCACTGTAACGATGCGTTTGATTTCTTGATTTTCAGCAAAGCGTCTTCCATTATCGGAAGCATGGCTTCAACGGGAAGCGCTTGCCTTTCGAAGCGCTCCGCCGGCNNTATCACCGGTGGTTTTCAAGCGGTAGACGCCGTTGCTGCCGAAGGTAAGAATCAGCACATCTGCATGTTGCAGAAAATCATGCGCTTTAGCTATGCTTTTCCGCACTTGCCCCAGGCATTCGCTTTTGTCCGGATGGGAAAAACGGCTGTGAAAGTCCGGGTGGTGCCAACAGCCTTGGTGAAAGAACACTTCCTCCTCCCGGATATCCGTTTTGTCCGCCGCTTTCCGCAGGCTGTCGGCAATGGATACCGGATTGAACAGAATGCCGGTGGGGTTCACCAATACCGGGAATTTGTGTGCGGCAAACAGCCCGCCCATGTTTTCGGCGAAGCAGGATCCTATACAGCACAGCCTGTTCGTGTGCTTAATTTTAAACGCTTGTTCCTGAAGGGATATGGGGGTACGGAAAGTGTCTGTCGGCATGCCTCTTTTTTTTAGTCTTAACGCAAATCCTCGCGTTTTATTTTATACAGGCATCTACGGGCCTGCGGCTGCGCATGCGTCGCCAGCCCCCCCTCCTTTCCGTTGCAGGCCTCAGTCCACACTGAGGTAGGGTTTCAGCTTCGCAAACAGTTCCGGATACATGCGGGTAGCCGCACGCACCTCTTCCAGGGAGCGGTAGCGTCCCGCCTTTTCCCTGTGGACAACCATGCTTTTTGCCAAATAATAATCAATATACGGATGCTGCTTCAGTTCGGCAATGCTGGCGGNNCAGCCGGCGCGGTGGCGTGGCGGTGTCCGCCAGCAGGAAAGGCAGTATACGGGCATAACGCGCACTGTCTATCCAATGGATTTCCATCAGTTGCTCGCAACGCACAAAACCGCCCAGACGCTCCCTGTACTTCACGATTTCCCTGGCCGTTTTGGCGCCGATGCCGGGCAGGCTTCGCCAATCCAAGGTGTCGGCGGTGTTGATGGGAAGCAGCGCCATGGAGGCCTGTTTCGCTTTTTTTTCCTGCGTATGCGGCAGCGGTGGCCCNNCGGACGGACTTCCGCCTTGCCATAGGAAGGCTGCCGCCCTTGTTTCTGACGGTAGTTCCCGTAGTTGCAGAAAGAGCTGTTTTTGCGCTTGTCCCGGCTTTCCCTGCGGGCCGCCCACACCGCCTCCATGGAATCGGCCAGGTATTGCTGCCGCGCCTTGAACGCCTCGAATTCCCGGCTGCTTTCCGCATCGGCGGGCGGAAGATCCGGCGNNCGGAGGAAGCAGGGGCAAAAGCATGCGTGCGCCAATAACCAGCGCTATGGCTATGGAAAGGACAATCAGGCCGCGGCGTTCGCCGGCGGAACATTGGAGAAAATGCATAAGCGTAGCTTGTAAGGGTTTGTGTCGGTTTGGTGTTTTATGGTGTCAGTTAGCGGGTTTCTATTCGTCAAAAAGGTTCATTTGTATGCCATCCCCAGTNNGTCGGTCGGTGTGGAGGGGGCCTGATCCAGCATCTGCTGCAGACGCTCCTGGTCTTCAGCGGATTCCCGGGCTTCAATGTCCTCGTCGCTTTCCTCCACCGCCTCGTCGGGTTCGTCGTAAGGCAGCGGCTCAGCTTCGGTCACGGCATAAATCTTTTCAAAAGCGAGCTTCTTCCCTTTGGATTTCAATTTGGTCTCTTCCGTCATTTCAACCAGCGAGAACAAATCCGTGGTCTTGTCCGGATGCTGTTTGTCGGTATAGGTGATGCTGGCCTGCGGCAGGTGCTGTGTGCTGCAAAGCAGCATTTCCGCTTTGGGGTTCCCCGCCAGCAGATCCATCTTTTTGTCGGGCGTGTTCTCCACCTGGGATCGGCGCAGGAAGTATTTCTTCTGGGTTTTGTCAAAATACAGCACTGTAATGGGCCGGTTCGGACGGAATTTCTCCACAAAGAGCAAACCTTCGTCAAAGTGCAGGGAAAGGTCGAATCCAGTGATTTTATAATAGCCGGCCTTGTAGCAGGCGATGAGCTTGTCGTTGGCCTTGAATTCGCCCAATAGCTGGCCGCGCTGGTCGGTGTTGAGGCGTTGTATGCTGTCGTCATACCAAATGCTCAACGCGTTGAGCGTGGACGTGCCCTTGCTCACCATCTCGATTTTACGCACAGGATATTTGGAGAGGATGTTTCCCATGCTCTGCCTTCCTTTGATGGCCAAAGTGCTGAAATCGAACTCGAAAACAGGTTTCTTCATTTTGGCCTTGTGCTTGAGTATCACCCGTATGGTTTCGGCTTCACCGTTTTTGTTCATGGGGAAATACAGCACCTTGCTCCCCTTTTTCCCTTGGGTGAGGTCATAGCGCTTGTCCCGGCTGACCCCGCCTATGGCGAAACGCTTCACATAGCTGATGCCCGGTTCACCGTCCTGGTACACCATGTTGAAAATGGTGCGGTCGTCGTTGCGGTTGAACACGTAGGCCGCCCGGATATGCGGTTCCACAAAGACTTTTTCAGCCACTTTGGTCACCAGGAAACTGCCGTCTTCGTGGAAAACGATGATCTCGTCCACATCGGAGCA
>DBVK01000180.1:0-149 GCA_002308135.1 Bacteroidales bacterium UBA1266 | reverse complement strand
TTGAGGTTGGTGCCGATAAAGCCCTCTTCGCTGTTCACATAGAGCTTCTGGTTGGCCACAGCGACATGCACCGCATTGATGTTCTCAAAATTACGTATTTCCGAGCGGCGTTCCCTGCCCTGTCCGTATTTTTTCTTCAGCTGGCGGAA
>DBVK01000097.1:7389-28192 GCA_002308135.1 Bacteroidales bacterium UBA1266 | reverse complement strand
ACCGTCCACTCGTTGCTGCCGGCCTCCGCCTGGAGGCTTTCCTTATACAGCACCTGGCCGTTCATGCTCATGATATACAGTGTGACCGCTCCGCTTTCCGGCAGGAAATACGGAATGTGGGCCGTCTGCATGGCCGGGTTCGGGATGTTCTGTCCCATGGTCCATTGCGTTCCGACGGCTTCGGCAACGCCCACACCACCTTCCACGCAGCTTTCCACTTGAGCCGTATCGTTGCTCAGGTCAACGTCATCCGCTGTGGCGGCCAGGAAGACCGTCACATTGTAGGTAGCGCGGACACCGTTCACGCTCAGACGAGGCACACGGTATTTCTGTGTGAAGGTGTAATTGCGGTTTTCACCGGAATACATCGGAGCCACTTTTTCTGTCAGTGTCTGGTGCACACTACCGGCACTGTCAATCAAAGCCACCAACGTCAGGCTGTCGGTGCCGTCCGCGTTACCGTTGTTATACAGACGGATCTCCAGGGTAGCCATATCGCCACCCATGGCGCAGGTCGTCGGAGACGGGCTGACAATGGAGATAATGCCCATATCCACACTGTGCACGTTGCCGAACACGCGGACAGAGTCATTGTTGGCATTGGCATCGCAAGGAAGCAGCACGCAGGCATCCAACAGGTAGTAGGGCTGCTCCGCAGTACCTACAGGCACTTCAAAGCTCTGCTTGAAGGTGTAGTGCATGCTCGCACCCGCCGCAAGTCCCTGGCTGATGATTTCCGTTACCGTGTCTTCCCTGTTGATCAGCAGACGCACCTCAAACGGCGTCACGACATCCAGGTTACCGGTGTTCGTGATGGTCATACCGACAAACACCTTGTCTCCGCTCTGTTTGAGACCGATGGTATCCACCGAGGTCACTTCCAAATCAGGGTTGAGATAGATGGAATACCGCGCCGTATCGTTAGCCGTGTTGCTGTCAATGGAATTGACATAGACTTTGACATCGAACTGGCCGCCGCCGACATAGTCAATCGGTCCGAGCGTCAGGGTGTCAATTTCACGGTTCTCCAAACGGCCGTTCAACGCCTTGCGGTACACAAAGTTGGAAGCGCCGCTCATCTCCACGGTCAAAGAATCTCCCGCTTTGAAAGGCACCTCCTGGGAAGTCAGGTTCTCCAGATACACCGTCAGCTTGCTGCCGGTCATGTTGCAGGCGGTGAAATCGCTCGCTTTAGGCTCTTCCACTGTCACCTGCATATCCTGCATGGCAACAATCTTCACCTGGTCCACGCTCTGGTCGCCACCGCCGTAGCTATACGCGGTGAAGGCCACCACAATGCACTGTCCGGTGGTATACTTGGACAGGTCGATCTGGTATTTCTTCCAGGTCGGGGTCGTGCACTGGGCGTCGTAACGATAGAGGGTCTTCAAGGTCTCGAAGGTGGCGCCGCCGTCCAAGGAAATGCGCACCTCCATCTGGTCACGCAGGTTAGGATTGGCATTGTCATGGGCGTACCAGAAGTACAGTTGCGGACGGTAAGTGCCTTGCAGCGTCATGGAAGAGAACAAAGCCTGACTGATGGATCCGCGGCTCTCAGAGGAGCGGAACAGCAGGGTTCCCGTACCGAACACCGGATTCAGCACCGGGTTGTTTTCGGTCTGCTCCCAACCAATGGTGCCGAAAGCCTGATCGGTGGACACAAAGGAAGAGTATCCGGAGAAGGTGTTCTCATACGGCAGAATGGCTTTGTCCACATTGTAATCCAATTTCATGGTGTCGTTGAACAGCTGTTCGTCATCCTTCCATTCCAACCAGGCGGTCAGGTGATACATGCCCGGATAGGTGATGTCCAGGTTGGACATGATTTCAAAGGTGTCGTATGCCATTACGGCAATGCTTCCCGAAGTGAAGGTGACGCTGGTCTGCAGGTTCACGGAATCGCTTTCGCATTTCAGGTACAGTTTCATCGGTGTTTTGGAGAAATCCACCTCATAGGTGCCCTGATTGTAAAGGCACAAGCTGACCGGCGTGGAATTCGACACGCACTGTATGCCATCGGTCTGCGGATCCACATAGGCTTTCACCATCAGATCGTGACCTTCGAACAGAGGCGTGCTGTAAGCGCCCATGACAGACAGGCTGGTACGCGCACCACCGTTGATGTCACGCGGCACCAAAGCATGGCGGGTGACTTTGAACAGGTCGGAGAACTGCGTGATGCTCAAATCGTTCGGAAGGTTCCGAAAGTCGGGCTTCACGGTCACCGAGTTCACATCCTTGCTATACGAGCTCCGCCATGTGGCCAAGTTTTTGGCGCTAACGCAATAGAAATTGGTGGTTTTGGTGGAGAAGGTATAGTAGTTGTTGGAGTCTATCGTGGTCGGATAGGTGGTCAGGGTAGCCGCCGCTGACACATACATCAGATAGTCGGTGGAGGAACCGTTTCCGTTCACGAAAATGTTATTCTTCACATTCAGCGGGCACGCGGCTGCGGAAGTGTTGATCTGCATGCCATAATTGGTCGCCGCTTCGCAATAGACGGAATTGTGCAGAATGTTTGCACTCGCATATTGGGTGCGGATACCGTAGGCGTTCGAGGCGGCCATGCTGACAATCTCGTTATTGGCCACTAAGGTCGGAAGAATATCCGAACCGAAAGTCGAAGTGTAGTTGTTATACATGGTCAGGTAGATGCCGCCATAGGCATAGCTGGTCGCAATGGAGCGGATACGGTTGCCTATGATGCTGTCCACAACGCAGTATTGCGCCAGATACATGCCGTAGTGCGAACTCACACCGTTACGGGAGACTATCGTATTGTACGAAAGACTCGGTATACGGGTGTAGTACTGGGCATAGATGCCGTAATAATACTGGTCGGCGATGTAGTTGCTGTCTATCACAAGGCTGGCGCGTCTGGCCGCCGAAGTTTTGCAATTGGCCGCATTACCGCCACCATAAGCGACATAGAAGCCAGAGTAGCCGCCACGAACCTGGTTGCCGATAAAGCTCACATTATGCATGTAGTTGTCGGCGTTTTGCGCATTGTTGTACATCACCACGCGGTAGTTGGAATTGGTGTTGGACGTGCACACATACAGATTGCAATGACGGAAGTGGATATCCTCCGCATCGCCTTCAAACTGCACCGCATTCTCCGGAGAGGAGGCCGCCATACTGCCGAAGGTCAGTTTGTCGAAAATCAGGTGTGAAGTATTGCGCAGCTTAAGGGAGACTTTGGCGAGGTCGCCAATCACCACGGCATTGGCGTCATTCGCCACCGAAGTGAAGGTCACCGTGTTGGTTGCGCTCGCGCCCCGGATGGAACCAACGATTTCAAGCTCATCGTAGATGCCGGAGTTCACACGCATCACCACCGGTCCGGCCACGCCGCAAGATTTCAAAGCGGTCAGAGCGTCCTCCAAAGTGGCGAAGTTCGCACCGGCGCCACCGACGGTATAGGTTCCTTTCAAGGTGGAATCGCAAGCGATAACGTTCACAGCAGCCGTATCGTTGCTGGGATCCGCATCGGTGTTTCCGTCCGGATTCACAGTCCATGCCACGACACGGTATTTGCCGGAAGGCACGGTGAATCCACCGATGTTCACATTACTCACCACACTGCCGTAGTCAAGAGCGGTAGCAGATTTCCAAATGTAGTCGGGCTGACGGACCCCGTTCAGTGTCCATTGCACCGTAACGGAAGACACACTGGATTTGCCCAGATTGCGGATGGAAACCATCACCGAATCCTTGTCGCCGGTCACAGCGCCGTTTTCAGGATTCGTAATGGCAGCGACCTGCACATCGTAGGCAGCCGGTACAAAGTCATGGTAGCAACCGGCGTTGGTCAGGCTGGTACGGAAAATGCCATTTTTGTCATAAGGCACATAGGGATCCGCAGGAACCAGCGCATAGGTGCCCGCATTGTGGAAGTTGTAGGAAGCCGGATCGGTGAAGACCACCCGTTCGTACCTGGAGTTGATGTCGTTGTTCACCAACTGAATCCAAGCCTGCATGCTGGAAGCGCCGTGGCCTATCATCTTCTGGTCGTTATAGTACACGTTGTAGTTCATGTCTATATACGTGTTGGTGAAATAGGTGGCGTTCTGGCTGTGGTGGAGGCATTCGCCCGTACCCGAGGTGCCGCCGATGTACACAAGGTTGTTGAAGAAGCCGAAATGGCTTGCAGTGCTTGTGTTGTAGTTGTAAATACCGTAACGGGTCGTTCCATTCGTATTGATATAAATGGTGTTGTGACGCATATCCATGAAGGTGTTGGCCGAGCTGCTGCTGAAATCAAAACCGTAGGCAGTGGACGTTTTGCCTTCTATGATAATCTCGTTATTATACACACAGGCGGGGACTTTCGCCAACGGTCCGCTATAATTGATGTTCTGGCCGATGTAAATGCCGTAGCCCTGACTGGAGGAAGTGATCCAAATGCGGTTACGCACCATAGAGTCAATGTTGATATAGGCCGCCGAATTACCAAAACTGAAGGCCCTGTAGCTACTCGAATTCGGAGCATTGTGGAAATAGTTGTCCCTGGCAGTCAGTTTATAATAGGCTGTTGCGCACTGGAATCCGTAATAATAGGCATTCAGCATGCGGCAGCTGTCCAACGTAATGTTTCCGAAGTTAGAATTGGAAGCTCCACCGTAGCTGAGCAGCAGATTGGAGTATCCGCCATAGAACAGGCAATGGGTGAAGCGAAGATCTTTGATCATCGCATACGTGGTGGCGTTGTGGTACACGCAATACGCTTGGGAGTTCACATCGCCGCGCATAGCGTAGAAGTCACAGTCGCGGAAGGTCACATCCGTCAGCGTGGACACGAGTTCCAGAGCCATTACGTCGCTGTTGGTGTCACCTATGACTATCTGTTGGAAGCGCAAGTAACCGACGGCATTCAAGTTCAAAGCCGTGGTGATGACGTTACCCGTGAACACCACATCGCCTTTCACGCCGGAAGCGGGCAGGAAGGTCACCGTGTTCACAGCGCTGCTTCCCGGATAGATACCGGAGAAGGAGACATCCTGGTACACGCCTTTCGCCAACTTCATTTCCACCGGAGCATCCACACCGCAGAGCTGCAAAGCGGCCACGGCTTCGTCCAAAGAAGCGAAATCACCGCCCTTTCCGACAAGGTAGCTGCCCTTCATCGGGGTGGCGCAACCGAAGGCATTGAGGGAAATAGTGTCGTCCACTCCCAGCGCATCCACATGGTCGTTCAGATGCACATACGCAACAATCTGGTTGCTGTTGACATCACCGGTGAAGGTGCCCAAGGTGACAGACTCCTGCTTTTCGGAAGCGAGGCTGCCTTTCCATTGGTAAGGAGTGAAGTTCTTGCCGTTCACGCTCCAATAAATGGTGGCGGAAGTGAGGACGGAGTCACCGGCATTCTCCAGTGTCACCGTAACCGTGACGGATTCGCCAGGTTTCACCGTGGACTTGGGAGAGGTGAAGCCTTTCAAAGCCGCGTTGTATTTCAGTTCCGTCGCATTGTAAGCGCCCCGGATGGTGGAGCGGTCACGCGGATTTTCGTCGAAATCCACCATGACATCGCCAGAGGTCTGGCAGCTCAAAGCGGAGACATTCGAATTCTTGCGGATACGCATGTCCTTGGTAAGGTCAATGAAATCGGGATAGACATTGGTCGCCGTGGCATCCACCGCTTGTACCGCAGACAGGGAGGTGCAGGCAGCAGCGAAATACGCCAGGTTGGCGTGGCCCTGGTGGTAATAGTTGTTGTCCGCAACCGTCACCTGAGCAGTGGCTTTGCTGTTCACATACATCGGGTAGGAATTGGCTCCGCCGTTGATGTAAATGAGGTTGTTGTTCCGGAGTTCCTTCATGTAACCACTGGCCGTATAGATGTACATTCCGTAACCGTAGTTATAGGGGTTATTGACATACACGGAATTGTTGATGACTTTGGAATTGCCGTAGTAGTCATAAATGCCGTACACATAGCCGCTGACACTCGAGGCGCGGATTTCGTTGTTGGCAATCAGGGTCACGTCAGACGTGGACTGTGCAAAGGTGCTGTAGTTGGAGCAATAGCTGCGCAGCGGTCCATTGGTATTGGTGATGAATTCCCTGTTCGCGTCAATGAAGTTGCCTATGATGTTCTTGGTGTTGCAATAGTAGGCATAAATGCCATAGAAATAATTGTAGCCACCCCGCTGGCGGGCAATTACACGGTTGTGGGAGATGCTCTGGAAGTCCGTATTACAGACATAGACACCATAATAATACATATTAATGATCTCATTGCTGTCTATCACGTTGTAGCGGCCGTGCTGGGCAGCGGCGTTTCCGCTTCCGTTATACATGTAGATGCCATAATAGCCGCCATCGATCAGGTTGCCGATAATCCTCACATTGTTACGGAGGTTACCGTCACTCTCCGCACAAATACCGCGTTGCGTGGCCGAAGTGGAGGGATCCAGCAGAATCCGGCAGTGGCTAATCTCCACATCCGACATGGCGCCGGAAAGCACGATACCGTCGCCGCCTTTTTTGGCGTCAATAGTCACGTTGGAGAGTTGGAAATTGCTGATGCCGCTCAACTTGACACCCGTATTCGAAGCAAGGATAACCACATCGGAAGCCTTTCCGGTGGAGGAAGTGATGGTAAGGAAACGCTTGCCACCCAGTCCGTTAATGGGGCTCGTTAAGGCAATGGCCGGATAGGTGCCCGGTTCCAGCTTCAAGGTGACCGAGGCGCCCATGCCGCAATTCGCCAGCCTGCCGAGGGCATCGCTCAAATCATTCGCATTGCTGATTTTTATGTCACCTGACATGGGGGCTTCGCAACCGAAGGTGTAGGTGGAAATGCTGTCGTCCGAAGGTTTGTTGTCGGAACGCATGCCGTTCTGCATGGTCACCCAAACCGTAAGGGTGTTCTTTCCGGCTTCCGGAGTGAACATGCCCACAGTCACCGTATCGGAAGTGAAAGGAATCAATTCGCCCTTCCACGTCTGGTCCTTCTGCCTGGTGCCGTTCAGCATCCACTGCAAGGTGCAGGAGCGCAGGGTGTCGGTGGAACCGGCGTTCATCAGAATAACCTTCACCGGGTAGGAACCCGTGGTCGCATAGGAGGACTGCCAATCGACAAAAGCCGTCAATGCCGCATTAAACGGGAAGGGAAGTTCGGAATAGCAGCCCATGGTGGTGGAATTGAGACGCATGCTGCCGTCAATATCCTCATCCACACCGTTGTATTTCGGGCAGACCAAGCCGCTGTAGTACACGCACTTGGCGGAAGCCGTCGGATCGATGAAAGCAGGGTTCACATTGGTGGCGTGCTGGTCGCCGGTAAGGCTTATCCAAGTGGCCAAATCGGTCACCTCGCTCTTGCAATAGCCGATATAGGTCCGGCCGTAGCAGTTGTTGTAGTCCAGCAGCACATTGGCGCCCAAGGTGGTGGGATCGTCAAAATACATGGGCCAACCATTGTTGTAGCACACAAAAATGTTGTTGTGAATGTTCATCGACAGGTTCTTGTTGCGATTGGCGCAATAGAAACTGAAGATTTTCGAATCACCTCCGTTTACCACGGCACTATTGTTCACAAAGTCGAAACAACTCTCGTTCAAATTGACAGCGAAACCGTCAGAAACGAGGTTAATCACGAACTCGTTGTTGGCAATCAAACCCTTGGCGGACGAATCCCTGTTGAAACCGGAGAGAGACATGCCGTAGGCCGAACGCTGCGCCTCCAAGTTACGGAAGCGGTTTCCGCAAATCTCCTCGGCGCTCAGGTCGCCCATTTCCACGAAGGTCGGGGTGAGTTCGGCGCTGTTACGGGGAATGAAAACGTTGTTGTTCACATAATCAAAACGTATTCCTTTTCCCTGTAAGGCATTCATATTGAAACGTGTGATTTCGTTGCCGATAATGGTCACCTGATCAACATGGATGTCGGAAGCGCCATACATGCCCACACCGACATCGCCACCCATAATCTTGTTGTACAGCAAGCGGGTACGGAAAGACGTGGTGCGATTGGCATTTTCAATCCGAATAGCGGTAGGTCCGCGGCCCGAAGACATGGAGGTGTCCGCCATCACAATGCAGTGGTTGAATTCAATATTGGCATTGGTGTCGGTGAGGCTCACCACATACCTGGGTGAAGTCAGACCGTTCAACATCAGATGGGAAATCACAATGTTGCGGGCGCGTTGGAAAGTCATGATATGACCGGCTTCCTTGGGATCCGGATAAATCACGACATCTTCGGCGTTTCCGGAAGCGGAGACCAAGGTCAAGGTGTCCTTGGGTCCGATCAGATCCATGTAATCGGTGAAATCCAAGGTCTCATAGTATTCGCCCTTTTCCACCGACAAGACGACATTGCCGCTCATACCGCAAAGGTTCAGGGCAAACAGTGCCTCCCCTATGGTTTTGAAAGTGCCGTTCGCACCCACGGTGTAGGTGCCGGCAAAAATCTGCTGGCAACCGTAAGGACGGCTGGTCACCATGGTGTCGGAAGTCGTATTGGGCACTCCGTTGGGCTGGCTGACCCACACCACCAAGGTGTCGTAAGCGTTGCGGGCGACGTAAGACCCCACCTGCACGGACTGGGTATAGCCTTCCGGCATGTTACCGGTCCAGGCATAGGGCTGCTGAAGCACCCCATTGACGCTCCAGTAAATCATTGCGGATTGCAGGGCCTTCAAGCCTCTGTTCTGAATGGTCACGAAAACCGGGTTGGATTTGTCCGCCAACGCGCCACGCTGCGGGGTGTCGATGGAAAGGATGGCCACGCTGTTGCTGTCATAGCCCCACTCCCGTCCGATCACGTAGCCGGAGGAAGCGGAAGCCGTGTTGCCCGCGCTGTCCTTAGCGGTAACCGTATAGGCGACCTGGGTGCCTATGTTCTGCTGCGGAATCACCGCCATCCAGAGGGAATCGCCCTCATAGGAGGTCATTTGTATGGAATCACGACGCTGAACACCATTCAGCGGAGTGTAAGAGAGGTACAGTTTGGGAGGATAGATGGGAAACACCGTGCGTTTGACCGCTTTGGCATACACGGTGAAAGGTCCGGTGCTGTAGACGGTGCCTTCCGTATACGGGGGAAGGAATTCCACCGTCGGCGGATTGATGGGCGCATTGGCACACGTAAGCTCGAAATTGTCAATAAACCAACCCCATGCGAAATTGGTCCCTATGGTTTTGCCTTTTTTGATTTTGAATTTGAACTGCACCCTGGCGTATGCGACCACGGCACTCACATCAAAGGCTTCAGTTTTCCACCAGGAATTGTCGGGTTCCACCAAGAGATCCCCGCTCTTCCATTGGGAATAGCTTGCATGATGGAAACGGGCGGCCCTGCGATAGGAAGAGGCTGTGCCTTTGTAATCCTGTCGGGGAAGCGGTTTCCATTTGGAACCCACATAATCCTCCCGGCATTCCACGGTGACGATATCGGAATCGGACACCTTACAGATGTGGGAGAAGCGCAGGTACGCAAACTCGTACTGGGTTAAATCGTAGATTGGAGAGATGAGTTCGACAGAATCCCCCTCCGCATTGGGGACCATGCCCCATACGGATTTGCGGCCGCTCACGCTCAAGAGGGTGTCCTGCCTCCAATGCGAGGCAGGCGACACCGTAAAGGTGTGCGAATTCTTGTCAAAATTCTCTGAAATCACGAGGCGGCTTTGGGAAAAGCCCAATGGCAGCATTAAGAACACCGCCATCCAAAAAAGAAAACACTTTTTCATGATTTGAGATTTAATAAATGATTAAATTGGGTTTTACTTCTATTATTTAATTGCGTTTCTGTTTCTTATCCGCAGAGGGAACACCATCCACAGATACACAAAAATACGAATAATTTTCATACGGAAAACACCTTTGCCCAAAATTGTGAAAAAAAAAGGGCAAGGCTTACGCCTTGCCCTTTGCCTGTATGGCTGCGGCTGCGCCGCAGCTTGTATGCACGGTAAACTTACCGGGTGACGTTCATCTTACGGACGATGCGCTGTCCTTTGTACTCCATGCTGTAGTAATAGATACCGGCGGAGAGCGCGGTGACATCCACCGTCCACTCGTTGCTGCCGGCCTCGGCCTGGACACTCTCCTTATGCAGCACCTGGCCGTTCATGCTCATGATATACAATGTGACCGCTCCGCTTTCCGGCAGGGAATACGGAATGCTCGTCGTCTGCATGGCCGGGTTCGGAATGTTCTGGTCCATTGTCCATTGTGCCTTTTCAGCCTCGGCAACGCCCACACCGCCTTCCACGCAGCTTTCCACGCGGGCGGTATCGTTGGCCAGGTCAATGTCACCGTTGGCAGCGGTCAGGAACACCACCACATTGTATTGCGCACGCTCCCTGTTCACGCTCAAACGCGGCACACGGTACTTCTGCACAAAGGTGTGGGTGCGGCTCTCGCCATAGACCATAGGGGCAATCTTCTCCGTAATGACCTGATGCACGGCGCCTGCACTGTCTATCACAGCGGTCAGGGTCAGGCTGTCGGCGCCGTCCACGTTACCGTTGTTGAACAGGCGGACTTCAATCTGCGCCAGCTCGCCGCCCATGGCGCACTGTCCCTGCTGCGGCTTGGTGATGGAGAAGATACCGTTATCCACAATGTTCATATTGCCGATAACCCGGATAGAGTCGTTGTTCCCATTGGCGTCGCAAGAAAGTTTGGCGCACACATCCAGCAGGTAGTACGGCTGGTCGGTGGTGACCGAAGGGATAAGAATGTGTTTACGGAAACGGTAATGAATGGTGTCACCCACCTTCAAGGCTTGGGTGAACTGTTCGCTCACCTCTTCCTCTTCGTTCACTTTCACACTGACCATAAACGGAGACACAATGTCCAAATTGCCCGTGTTCTTCAAGGTCATGCCGACATACACGGTGTCACCGGTTTCACTGTGCGGAATGGGGTCCACGGAAATCACCGCCAAGTCAGGATTGAGGTTGAGGGTGTATTTCACCGTATCGTTGAGGGTGTTGCTGTCAATGGAGTTCACATACACCATCACATCGAAGCGGCCGCCGCCCGTGTAATCGATAGGTCCGAGTTTCAGGGTATCGGTTTCCAGATCTTCCAGACGGCCTCTCAAGGCTTTCTTGTACACCATGTTAGAGGCGCCGCTCATGAGCACCGTAATGGAATCGCCCTCGCTGAACGGGACTTCTTGCGTCGTCAGATTCTCCAGATAGGCGGTCAGGTAGTGTCCGCTCATGTTGCAGGCGAAGAATTCGGTATCGGAAGGCACATCCACGGTCAGCTGCATATCCTGCATGGCCACGATGCGGATCTGGTCGAGGGACTGGTCACCGCCGCCATAGCTGTAGGCTGTGAAGGCCAACACAATGCAACTGCCCGTATTGTACTTGGACAAATCCACCTGATGGCGTTTCCACGTCGGCTGTTTGCACTGCGCATCGTAACGGTACACCGTATGGATGGTCTTGAAGGTGGCGCCGCCGTCCTGGGAAATGCGCACATCCATCTGGTCACGCATGAAAGGATTGGCGTTGTCGTGCGCATACCAGAAATACAGTTGCGGACGATAGGTGCCCTGCAGACGCACCGAAGAGAACAGCACCTGGGAAATGGAGCCGCGGTCTGTAGAGGAGCGGAACAGCATGCTGTTGGTGCCGAAAGCGGGGTTCAGCACCGGATTGTCGCTGGTCACCTCCCAACCGAGGGTGCCGTACACCTGGTTCATCTTCACACCGGTATAGGAACCGGAGAAATTGTTCTCGTAAGGAAGAATCGTCTTGTTCACCTGGTAGTCCAGACGCAGGGTGTCGTTGTATGCCTGCTCATTGCTCGCGCATTCCAGCCAAGCGGTCAGTTTGTACAGGCCCAAGTAAGTGATGTCCAGGTTAGGAATCACCTCAAAGGTGTCGCGGCCCATGACGCCGATAGTGTCGGAGGAAACGGTGATGCTGGTTTGGATGTTCACCGAATCGCTTTCGCACTTCAGGTAAAGCCGCATAGGCGTCTTGGAGAAGTCTATGACATTGATGCCCTGGTTGTAGATGCACACCTTGACCGGCGTGGCGTTAGGCACACAAGGAATTTCCACCAGTACGGGCTCCACAAAGGCATCCACGGCCAGGTCGTTGCCCTCGTACAAAGGCGTGCTGTATGCCCCCATGACGGTCAGTCTGGTACGGGCCTCACCCTTGATGTCAAACGGCACACGGGTGTTGCGCTGGCACTTCATGGCTTCGGTGAACTGGCGGATATTCAGGTCAACCGTAGGATCGGTGAACTGCGGATCCCGGTTCACGGAATTCTTGTCCTGGCTGTAATCCTTCGCCCACTGGCTGACGGTCATCGCACTCTTTCCGCAGAAAATCACGTTCTGGGAAGTCGAGCAATAGTAGTCATTGTAATCCATGTTCAGGGAAATCGCTGTCGGGACATCCGGATCGGGGAAGTTGAGCGCGTAGTTCTCACTGCCGTTCTCACAGACAAACACATTGTTCAGCATGCTTATCTGGTAGCCTTTGTCGTATTTCTCAAACATGACGTCATAGCTGGCCTTCTGACCGGAAGTGTAAATGGAGTTGTGCACCATATCCACATTGGACATGCTCATGATGACACCAACCGCATAACCGCCGATACAGGAGATTTCGTTGTTGGCCATAAAGACCGGACTCACCTGTTTTCCGAACATGTCGGTATTGGTATAGCCTTGGAAGAGAATACCGTAGTTGGAAGAGGTGGCCTGCAGGCGGATCATGTTACCAACGATGGAATCCACCAGGTTGGCTTCGGCGAAAACCAATGCATTGAAGTTGTCCGCCGTCTGGCGGGTGGTGATCAGGTTGTGGCTGAAGCTGGCGATGTGGTTGTACAATACCGCTTCCATTGCCGTATACGCGTTATTGACAAAGGTGTTGCTGTCAATCACCACGGAGGAACGCTCTTTGGCATCAGCCATGCAGTTCTCCGGCGAACCCGCGGAAGTGGCCAAGGCGATACCCGCAGCGCCGCCGCGTATTTCGTTGCCGATAAAGCGGACATTGATCATGAAGCTGCTCTTATCCTCCTTGTTGGCGTATTGCACCACCGCGCCTTTGGACGGGCCTTCGGTTGCGCAAAGCGAACATTGGTAGAACAGTATGTTCGTCTGCCTGCCGTTGAACACGACACCGTTGTCGCCATCGGTCACGGAACCTATAGTCAGGTGTTCGAAACGGAGGTTGCTGGGNNGTCGTGTTCAGGGTCATGCCGACAGCCGCGGTTCCTCCGATGAGCACCGTGCTGCGGTCTCTCGCCAAGGAAACAAAGGTAACGGTATTTTTCTCGCTGCTGCCTTTGATTTCACCATCCATCACGATTTTGTCGTAGATGCCGGATTCGATCTCAAACACAACAGGACCGGAAATTCCGCAATAGGACAATGCGTTCACCGCCGTTTGCAGATCGGCGTACTTGGCCTGGGCGGATTTGCCCACGCGATACGTGCCGGACAAAGCGGAGTCACAGCCTATGATCTGTATGCTGAGCGTATCGTTCTCACGGTTGCCGTCGGTGCTGCCGTTGGGGTTCTCGACCCAGACGGTAATCGTGTTGGTACCGCCCACAGGCATAAAGCTGCCGATGCTGATGGGATTGGATTTTTCACCGTAGGCAAGCGCACCGCGGTATTTGTACACCGGCATGACGGTACCCGTGGTGTTCCAGTGGATTTCCACGGAATCCAGGAGATCCGTACCCATGTTGGTGATCACCACTTCCACGTTTGCAGCCTTTCCGACCGTCACATACAGCGTGGGGGAAACGATGGCTTCCATCTTCACGTCGTAACGGTTGGGGCGATAGTCGTGGTAGCATCCGATATTGGTGAATCCGACTTTCGGACGGGCCATACCCGTCAAATCGGTTTTGGCGATCAGGGTGTCCGTAGCCACCAGAAGGCGTTTGCCGTCGGTGTGCAAGCTGTTGGGATAGTCCACAAAAATCGGTTCCTCCACCACGGAATGGGCGTCCTGCATCGTAAGCTGGCCGAGGTCACTCAGGCTGGCGGCTATGGAACCGNNCCGATGTTGGCGAAATTCTGCCCAGTGGTGTAATAGTTGTTATAATCCGTGTAGCTGTACGGGCTTGCCGCAAATTGGGCGATGTCGTAATACAGCAGCAAGGAATTGGCGTTACCGCCGTCCACATAGAAGTTGTTGTATTTGATTTGGGCGGGTTTGGCGGGCACATAGCTGTTGGACGAACCGGAAGTGGTGTTCCTGTAGTACAGCGCATAGCAAAGGCCGTTACCCTTGACATGGAAGGTGTTGTGCAACATATTGACCCAAGATCCGACCGGTCCCGCACCGTTGCTCACATCGTACTGGAAGCCCATTTGCCTGGTCGTGCCGGTGCTGCGGATGAGGAACTCGTTGTTCACCACCCAGCAGGCGCCGCTGCGCACCGAAGTGCCCACAAACATACCGACACCTTCGCCGGAGACGTTTTCAATGCGGATGCGGTTGCAGGCCACCGTGTCAAACTTGGAGGAGCCACCCCAGTTGATGGCCGTATAGTTGGCCGTGGCGTTCTTGCGGCAACGGATTTCGTTATGGGCAATCCGACGCATGTAGCTGCCCGAATTGGAGATTCCGTAACGGTAGGCATTGGTCAGCAGGTTGCTGTCCATGACCACACCTGTGCCGCCATTGCCGGCGGAAGTGTTGAAATTGGCGTAACCGCCGTCCAAATGGTTGCCGATGAAATAAACACCGTCACTCGTAGCGCCGCTGGCAACAGAAACCGCATAGGCGCCACCGGTGGAAGTGGTGTCGGCACAAATGATGCAGTGTTTGAAATACAGCTCATTGTTGGTACCGGCCAAATCCACAGCCACTTGCGTAACCACCGGATTACCAATGGTCAGTTTGTCAAAGGTAAGGTAAGAGACCTTGTTCAGCACCACCGCCTTGGGATCGGAAGAACCGATGATCACATCGGCAGCGTTTCCGCTCTGCGAAGTGAAGGTGATGGTGTTGGCCGCGCTGGAACCCGGGAAGAGGTTGGTCTGCTCGATGGCAGGATACACACCGGAAGCGATGGCTATGGTCACCGGACCGCCAATGCCGCAATTGCGCAAAGCGTCGATGGCTTCGCTTAAGGTGTTGAAATGCGCACCCTTGCCGCCAACCAGATAGGTTCCATTCATGGAAGCGTAAGAGCAACCGTACATATTGGCCCTGAGGGTGTCGTCCCCCGGAATCTGGTCGCTGGCGCCGTTAGGCTGGGAGGAAATCACCTCAAAGGTGTTGAGCCCCTTCAGCCAAGTGAAGCTGCCGAGGGTAATCTTCTCCTGCCCTTTGGGAGGAATGTTCCCTTTCCAATTCACCGCAGGCATGTTTGTGCCGTTGAAGCTCCAATTCAACACCAGGCTGGTGATGGCGGAATCGCCGCGGTTCTCCACGATCACCGTGGCATTCTCCTGACTGCCCGTCATACCGGAAGTGATGGCCGGGGAAGCGAAACCGGTCAACGCAGCGTTGTTGGCCAGCAGCACGCCGTCATAGGCGCCCCGGCAAGTCGTCGTCGGTTTACGCGTCGTACCTTGGATATCCACTTTGACCAAAGCGGGGCAGACAAACTGCGAACGCGTCATGATCTGCAGATTGGTAGCGGTATCCACATACTCCGGATAAGCCCAGACCGCATTGGAGTCCAAAGCCAGCACATCGGAGAAATTGGTCTTGGCTCCGGCGATATAAGCCACTTGCTTACCGGCGGAAGTGCTATAGAACGCATTGTGATCCAATTTATAACGGCCATCATTCACATTCAGGTAGAGCGGATACACATTGGTGTTTCCACCGCCCAGCATGCTGACGAGATTGTTCTTGATATTGACCACACGGGTGGCATCCTTGTAATAGGCGTACAATCCGTAGGCGTTACGGGTGGAAGAAGGGCTGTCCACCGTAGCGTGTATGGAGTTATGGTAGATGTTAGCCTGTAAACCGGCGATATACATGCCATAAAGAACGGTGCTGTTGCTGGTGCAGGAGGCGCGCACCTGGATTTCATTGTTGTAAATCCAAGCGGTGTCGTTGGCACGCTGCACGCTGTTGCCGCTCAGGTAGAAACCGTCGCAACGCGCAAACATGTAGCGGTTGGCGATAATGCGGTTATGACAGGCATAATTGACGGAATCCACACGCACGCTGAAGGGGAAATACTGGGTGTTGGAGAAATCCGAACGGCAGATGATGGTGTTGTAGCTGATACTGGTCAGGGAGAGGTTCTGGATATTGATACCGTACTGGTACTGGTTGGTCAGCAGGTTACTGTCGATACGGTGGCCCGCGCCTTTTCCGCAGTGGATTTCTATACCCCTTGCACCACCGTCAATGTGGTTGCTGTAAATCTGGAAACCGGTGCGGCCGTTGGCATTGCCATTGGTGGCATACATACCGTACTGCGTACCTGTTCCGGTAGGGTTCAGACGGATTTTACAACGGGAAATCGTGATGTCGTGCACCGGATTCGCACTGGTGCCGATAATGCACACACCGGCGTAGCTGCTGGGAGCATCCAGAATCAGGTTGTCGAAACGGAACCAGGCCGCACCGGCATCGAAACAGAGCGCCCAGTGGGTGGAGTAGTTAGAACCGACCACACCATCAAGAATGACCTCATCGGTATCGTTTTGCGTGGTAAAGGTGACCGTGGCGGTGCTGCTCATACCGGCAATGGTGGTGCTGGTGACCTTCATGGCCGCATAATGGCCCGGAGCCAAACGGAGGGTGACATGGCCGCCCAGTCCGCAGGTGTTCAGCACGTATAAAGCTTCCGTCAAATCGGCAAAATCGGCTTTGGGTCCACCGACATTGAAATCCCCCTTCAAAGGAGCGCCGCAGGCGAAGACCGTATTGCGCAAGGTGTCGTCCTCCTGGCTGTTGTCAGCGGCCATGCCGTTGACGCCACTGATCCAGACCATCACATTGTTGTTCCCTCCATTCGGAGTGTAGTTGCCGATGTTCACTACCGTATCGGCATAGGGAATCATATTGCCCGTCCACTGGTAGGCCGTCTGCTCCGTACCGTTCACCATCCAGCGGATGTTCACGGAAGTGAGCGCATTGCCACCGGCATTCAGCAGACGCACATACACCGGTGTGGGATTGGTGCTGGAGAGGTGGGAAGGCCAGCCGACAAATTCGGTAATGGCGGCATCCACGCCCAAGGCATTGGCGGAATAGCAGCCCATCACTGTCTGCAGGCTGCGCGCGCTGTCCAGAATGTCCGTTGTGACATCGGGCATCTGGGCGCAATAGAGACCATTATATATAAAGCATTTTCCGGAAACCGTGTAATCCTGGAAAGACGGGTTGATGTTCACCGCGTTCTGCTCCTTGGAGTATTGGGTCCAGGCAGCCAGCGTGGCGCGGTTGCCCGCCAAATAACCCACGGTGCTGTTTCCGTAATAGTTGTTGAAATCCAGCTTGATGTCCGAGCCAATGAAGTTATTGGCCGTGATATAGGCGGGATAACCGGTGTTGTAGCAAACAAAGATGTTGTTGAAGAAATGCATGGACATGCCGCGGGTGTTGTTGTTGCAGTACATGGCACGCGAAGCGCCGGCGCCGTACATCACCACCGTGTTGTGGTAGAACCTGGCTTCCGAAGCGGCCACATAAATACCGTAGGAGACCGCCGTGGAATTCATCAGGATCTCGTTATTGGCAAACAGACCGGAACGGGCGCTGTCCTGGTTGAAGTTGCTCGCATAGATGCCATAGCTGGCGGGAACGCCCTTGGTGGCATCGATGCGGTTGCGGGACACCTCGTTCGCGCTGCAGTTGGTCAGCTGCAGGCCGTAGAAGGCAGCCGTGGAAGCGGAACGCGAAACAATCGTGTTGGCGTTCAGTTTGGTGAAGCGCGTATAGTCCATCTTGTTGCCGTAATACGGGCTGCGCACCGTGTTGTTCGTGAACTCCACATCAACGGCCGCATCGGACAGGCTCACGCCCTTGGTGAAGAAGCCGTAATAGGCGCCCTCAATCAGGTTGTCGTTGATGCGGATATTGTTAGCGGTCGAATTCAGCAGCGCGATGCCGTAATAGGAATTGGTTTTGGTCAGGGTGTCCAGCAGTATGCGGCAATGGCTGATTTCAATGTCGCTGTTGGCGTCCTCCAGCAGTATGCCGCTGCCGCTGCCCTGCAGTGTCAGTTGGGTGATGACAATACGGGCGGAACGCGACATGCGGATGTTCGGACGGATAATCGTATCGGACAGCAGCACCACATCCTCCGCCTTGCCCGTCTGGGAAGTGATGGTCAGGGTGTGGCCGGGAGCCATGTAATCCATGAAATCGTTCAGGTTCACGCTTTCCTTGTACGTGCCCTTTTCCAACGCGATGGTAATGTCACCGGCGGAACCGCAGGAGCGCACAATGTCCAGCACCTCTCCTATGGTTTTGTAGGTGGCGTTGGCAGCAGTGGAAACCACATAGGTTCCGTAAGGCAGTTTGGCGCAGCCGTAAACGTTCTTGCGCAGCAGGCTGTCGGAGGTGGGGTTGCTCAACGCACCGTTGGGCGCGCTAATGCTGATGACAATCGTATCCATGTGGTCGGCGGTAGGCATGTAGGTGCCTAACAGCACCTGTGCGGACAGGCCTTCCTCCAGACGGCCGGTCCAAAAGACGGGCTTTTGGGCCACACCGTTCACAAACCAGTCGATTTTGGCCGACAGCAGGTCGTTCACACCGCGGTTCTGTATCGTGACCTGCACCGGCATAGCCTGGCCGGCCACCGCACCCACCTTGGGAGTGTCGATAGCGGTCAATGCGGCACAGTTCTGGACAAAATCCCAGGTTCGGCCGATTTCGTAAGCGGAAGAGGCGGAGGCGTCATTGCCCACCGAATCCGTGGCATACACCGTATACATGACTTGGGTTCCCACCACTTGCAGGGGAATCTCGGCCTTCCAGACGGAATCGCCGGTCACGGCTGTCATTGGAATGGTGTCGTAGCGGTTCACGCCTTTGCTGGAAAGGTAATTCACACGCAACGAAGGGGTTCTCAGCGGCACCAGGGTACGGGCGGCCGCTTTGGCATAGATGGTGTGGGGACCCATGTTATAAATCGTGCCCTGCACAAAAGGAGGCATGATCTCCACCACCGGAGGCCGGATTTCGGACGTGGCGGCCATCAGTTCGAAATTGTCGATCAGCCAGCCCCAGGCGAAATTGCTGCCCCAGGAGGAGCTCTTTTTCAGTTTGAAACGGAATTGGATTTCGGCGAATGCCACATCCATGCTGATGTCGAAGACTTCCGTCTGCCACCAGTGCTTTTGCGGTTCAGCGAGCAGGTTGTTCCCCTCCCAGACCGCATAGCTGGTCTGGTTGAACATGGCGCGCCGGCGGTAGGTGGCGCTGCTGCCCTGGTAACTTGTGACAGGAATCGGCGTCCAAGTGGCGCCGGGGTAGTTCTCCTTGTATTCCAATGTCACTTCATCGGAATCGGAAACCTTGCAGATGTGGGAGAAGCGCAGAATGACGTATCCATACTGCCTGAAATCATACAAGGGGGAGATCAATTCCAGGGAATCCCCCTCTGCCGTAGGGACAAAGCCCCATACAGATTTCCCGGAGACACTGACCGCAGTGTCGAACACCCACGCGTCCTGCGGTATGCGGGTAAACGTGCAGCTGTTCTGACGGTCGAAATTCTCCGTAATGGTGATGCGGTTTTGCGCAAAACCGCCAGCAAGCATAAAGAGCATGCTTGTCACGAAAATTACGAACTTTCTCATGTTGAAAAGATTTAGTAAATATTAGTTATTGTTAACACAATTTTGCAAAGTTAACAAAAAAACCAACAACATTTACAGCAATCCGTCAACTAATTTCGCATTATTTTCGTAAAGGCTTCGTAATAAATCGATTTGATAGGGCGTCAGCTTCATTTGCGGAAGGAAGATACGGAAAGTTTCCGTCTTGTGCAAATCCGAGCCGACCAGATCATACATTCCTGATTCCAAGAGATGCAAGGCATTTTCCCTGGCCAAACCGCCATAAGCGCCGGCCAAAGACATCAGGTTCAGCTGGAAAAGATAGCTGCTGTCTTTCCATCGCACGTAATCCGAACGTTTGGCATAGGCATAGCGCTCCGGATGCGCAATGACCACGCGCTGGTCTTCGGTCATCAGGTCATAGAGGTTTTGCTCCATGTTGTGCCCTTTGTACAGGTAGGAGGTTTCAACCAAAAGGGTGGATGTGGCGGAAGAAAGGTAGAGCCAACCCTCCCCCTTGTGCGAAATGAAACGTTCGTCCAGCATGTATTCCGCCGCCAGACGCAATTCCACGGACGTGTGTTCCGCCGCCTTTTCCTTGAAGATGGCGAAACGCTGTCTCAAATAAGATGCGGTATTGTCCGGGTACTCCAGCATCACGTGCGGGGTCAGCATTATGCGGCGGAAGCCTAAAGACTCCATATAGGCCAGGCCTTTGAACGATGCCTCCTCGTTAGGGAAGCCGTCGTCCACACCAGGCAGCAGGTGGCAGTGAACATCGGTCACTCCTTGAAAGAAATCGGAAGGCAATACGGTTTTCCGATGGAACAAACTCATTTATTGTAGTACTATACGCTTTTTTAAACTCCAGTTATTTTTCCGGCAGTGTTGGCCGTTATGCCTCGCCTTGCCCGCTTTTTTTGCTGTTTTTTCCTTGCGAACGGTGGCGGTGGCGGTGATGGTGATGGCGGTGATGCGACTTTTCAATGCCCATGACCGCTCTGACCTTATCGGCGAACTTGTGCAGCACGGACTTCTCCCCTTCCTTTTTCAGTTCCTCTTCGTTGCCATAGCCATAGCCATAACCATAAC
>DBVK01000097.1:3849-7334 GCA_002308135.1 Bacteroidales bacterium UBA1266 | reverse complement strand
CATAGCCATAACCATAACCATAGCCACCGTAGCCATAGCCATAACCATAGCCACCGTAGCCATAGCCGTAACCCATTTTACGGTAGTTGACGTCGTTGACAATGGCGCACAAATGCGGATAACGGTTGTCCTGGTACATGGCCTCCAGTTCCTTCAGGGCGCGTTTGTCGGTGACATTGGCCCTGATCACAAACAGGGTGATGTCGGCCAAACGCTTCACAATGTCCACGTCCGCCACAATGCCCGTGGGCACGGAATCCAACAGTATGTAGTCGTATTGGCTGCGGACGTGTTCCATGAAAGCATCCATGCGGGGATTACCCAGCAACTCGGCCGGATTCGGCGGCACAGGACCGGCGAAAATCACGTCAAAGCCGCTGTCTTGGGTGCATTTCTCCGCCATCAGCTCCTCCAGGTCGATTTTTCCGGAAAGGTAATTGGACAGTCCGCGGCTGCTGGTGCGAGACAGCTTTTTGCTAAGGGTGTTTTTGCGGATATCGGTGTCCACCAGCAGCACCTTCTTGCCGGAGGCGGCCAATATAAGCGAAAGGTTGGTGGACAGGAAGGATTTGCCGCTGTTCGCGAAGAAAGAGGTGAACAAAAGCACCTTGCTCCCATCCCTGTCGGTTTTGAGGTATTCCAGATTGGAACGGATAATGCGGAAGGATTCCGAGATGGAGTCCCTGCCGTTCTCCTTGGTGACGAGGATGCTGCCCGCCTCCTGCTCTGCCGACTGTTTGGGGATCTCACCCAGCACCGGCAGGGAGCAGTTCGCCTCCACTTCGCGTTTGCTGTGGATGGCGGTGTCCATCATGCGCAAGAGGAAGTATATCAGCACGGGAATCGCCAGACCTAACACGAGCGCCACCATATAAATCATGGAAGTGCGCGGTTTTGTAGGCCCGGAGGGGCCGTCCGCGTCGTCTATAATCCGGACATCGTCCTCCAGGGCGGCCTTGGAAAGGGAGAGCTCTTCGCGGCGGTTCAGCAGGAAGAGGTACAAGCTGGATTTGACCGACTGTTCCCGCTCCACTGAGGTCAGGTAGTTCTGATGCTCCGGCACGGCCTGTACCTTGCTGCTGGCCTGGGTTTCCAATTGTTTCTGGCGGTTGAGCTGCTGCCGCAGGTTGGTTTTCAAGGCGGACAAGGCGCTCAGCACCCCCTCCTTCAAAATGGAGAGGCTGGAATTGATTTCCTTGGTCATGGGGTTGTTGGCCGTGTTGCCTTTGGCGTCCAGTTTCTGTTTCTGCAGCAGGGTGGTGTTGTATTCGGAAATCACGCTGGCCAGCTGCCTGTCCGAGAGTCCCATTTCCGCCGGCACCAGGCGGTAGTCATCCTTCATGTCGTTCACGAATTCCATGAGGTAGTTCACCATGGCAATCTGGTTCTCCAGCAATTCCCGCTCCTGGATGTATTCGTCGCTGCGCTTGAGGTAATCCTGGCCGTAGCTGCCCACGGCAATCAGGCGGTTGCTCCGCATAAAGGAGGCCAGGCCGGATTCCATCACCCCCAGATCCTTATCCAGCTCCTTGATGCGGTTGTTGATGAAGACCAGGCTCTGGTCTATCACGACGGCCTTGTCTTTGACCGCCTCCTCGCGGTAGATTTGGATGAGGGTGTTCAATATGTCTTCGGCTTTTTCGCCGGAAGGGTCTGAAATCGAAAGGTTCACGGCATTGGACTGCTTGTCCGCCCTGGCCACACTGACCGCCCCACGGTAGCGGTTGGTCACCGCCTTGATGTTGCGTTTGCTGACGCTGATTTCTTTCTTCAAGTAGGAGTTGTAGGACCAGGTCGGCACCACCACCACCCTTCCTATGGGTGTTTGCACGGTATCGTTCAATGGCACGGACAGGAGCTTGTGTTTGTCCGCAAAGCCTTTCAGCCACACCCTGTCAGCCGTTTGGGGCACCACCACCAAGCTGAGGCTGGCATAAGGGCCTTCATCCGGGAAATACACATGCACCGGGCTTTCGCTATACAAGTCAATAGGGCGCAGCATGGGTTTGTAGCTGTATTCCATGCAAAGGTTGAGGCGGTCCACCACTTGCATCATCAGGCTGCGGGACTTGAGGATGTGCAATTCGTTGTCCACCACTGAAGCGCCGCCCAAACTCAACATATTGTTGGAAACCAGCAGGTCACCGGCCGAAGCGTCTCCGCCCTTTTTGTCCTTGATCATGATGGAGGCGGTGCGGCTGTAATAGCGCACCGAGGCCTTGGACACCAAAACTGCGATGCCCATACNNCATACAAATGAGCAGCGAAAGGGCAAACCAGCGCCAATGCACCAAAACCGTGACCAGTATATCTTTAATGCTGATGCCTTGGTTCTCCTCCTCGGAGGGGGGCTGACTGAACGTAGTGTTGTATTTCTCCATAATGTGTTGCGGTTAGAGTGCGATAAACAAAGTGACAAGGGTAATGAGGGAAGTGGAGAGGGAGACGTAGCTGGCCAACCAGGAGGCGTTCTCCTTGAAGCGGCTGGCGCGCAAAGGCTCCAGCAGCACCACGTCGTTCTGCTGCAAAAGGAAGTAGGGGNNGGTCGTTAAACACGCTTTTGGATTTCAGGTTGAGGTAGCGGAGGTGCATGCTGCCGTTTTCCTCCCGCAGCACCCCCACCTTGTCCAATTTGGTGTAGGAGGAGATGTTACCCGCCTGGGCAAGGGCCTCCAACAGGGTCACCCGCTCGTTGGAAATGGTGATGGTGCGGGCGTCCGTGGCGCTTTTGATATAGATTTTGTAGTTTTTGAAGCGCACCAGCACCACGGCATCTTCCAAATAGCCGCCCCGGCGCAGCATGGCTGTGATGGTGTCCTGCAGCTGCAGGCGCGTCATGCCGTCCGCATGGATACGCCCCAAAATGGGAATGTCGATGTAGCCGTTGATGTCCACCAGGTAGCCTATGCTGTTCTCCGGATTCTGCGAGCCGTAGCTTCCACCTGATCTGGCATTGTAGGTGCTCACCAGGTTGAAAGGATCGGAAAGGCTGCGGTCGGAGGAGGTGACATAAATGGTCAGCTCGTCGTTGGGGTGTATGCGGGCCTCGTAGGAATTCTCCAGCGCCACCGTGGAATCGTGCGGCATGTCCTGCAAATACGTGATTTCTTTGCGCGTGACGCAGGAGTCCAAAAGCACGGCCGCAACGGCGCAACATAACAAAAGGGGCAATTTGGCTGTTTTCATTGCGAAATGGGTTTAAAGGGTTATTCCCGGGCCTGCTGGGGCGCAGGGGGAGGGGTGTTATCGGAATCCAAAACGGAAAAGCGGCTGTTGTTGCTGCGGAATTCGGGCACAATGGCCTTCATTTGCGCAACAATCGCCATATCGTCCATGGAGCTTAATGCTTCGTGGAGTTTTTGGAAGGAAGCGTCCACCACAGCGGTTTCCTGAGGACGGATTTGGGCGCGGAAAATCCTGTGGTGCACCGTAGGGAGGGTGTTCTCCCCGTTGGACAGCAGCTCCTCGTAGAGTTTTTCGCCGGG
>DBVK01000097.1:0-3802 GCA_002308135.1 Bacteroidales bacterium UBA1266 | reverse complement strand
GCCATGTCGTAGATTTTGACGGGCTCGCCCATGTCAAACACATAGATTTCCTTCCCCTGGCCTATGGTGACCGCGTGCAGCACCAGGTTACAGGCCTCGGGTATGGTCATAAAGTAACGGATAATGCGCTTGTCGGTGACGGTCAAGGGGCCTCCCTTCTCCAATTGTTTGCGGAACAGAGGGATAACCGAACCATTGGAACCCAGCACATTGCCAAAGCGGGTGGTGATGAACTGGGTGTCGGACTGGCGGCTTTGCACGTAAATTTCGGCAATCCGCTTGGTCGCGCCCATCACATTGGTGGGATTCACCGCCTTGTCGGTGGAAATCATCACCATTTTGGCCACCTTGTAACGCATGCACAAGTCCGCCACCTGCTTGGTGCCGAACACATTCACCCGCACGGCCTCGTAAGGGGCGTCCTCCATCAGGGGCACATGCTTGTAGGCCGCGGCATGAAACACCAGTTCCGGCCGGTAACGGGCGAACACCGCTTCCATGCGTGCACCGTCCCTTACATCGGACACCTCAAAAAAGGCCCGTTCGAAAAGCGTCGGATATTTGGTCTTCAGTTCGTATTGCATGTCGTAGATGGGCGACTCCCCGTCGTCCACCAGCACCATCCCCGCCGGCTCATAATTCATCACCTGGCGGACCAGCTCGCTGCCTATGCTTCCGGCGGCACCGGTCACCATTACCACCTTGCCGCGGATTTCCCCGAACACATGCTCGTCCTCCAAGACAATGGGGTCGCGCCCCAGCAAGTCCTCAATCTGGATATCCTTGATCTGGTCGGCATGCATGTTCCCCTCCACCAACTCATACACATGGGGGATAATCTTGACTTTCAAGCCCAAGGACATAGCCTGGCTGGCCAGTTTGTTTTTCGCGCCCACCGAAAGGGAGGGGATGGCAATGATCAGGGTGTTCACCCCGTGCTTGCGCACATACTCCCCGTTCATCACCTTGGAGGGCAGCAGCACCGGAATGCCGCGGATATAGGAGCCCGCCTTTTTGAAGTTATCGTCCACAAAAGCCACGATGCGGTAATTGCTCTCCGGGTCATCTGCAATCAGGTTGTAGGTCAGCAGTCCGCCGCTGCCCGCTCCGAAAATGACCGCCTGCTCCTTGTCCCTGACCTCTTGTGCGGCTTGGGTCTTGGTGGCATACCGCCAGAATACCAGGCGGACCAGCAATCGAAGTGTTAAAAGGAAGAAAAAGGCGAAAAGCACTTCGGAAACCATTTCCGCATACGAAGGCAAATAGGCGGTGGCGACCTCCTGGTTCAAGCGGCCGACAAGCACACGGAGCAGGCATAGGACCAGCAGCGTGGAAAGCGCACTGCAGAGCACGCGGCTGACATCGCCCAGGCTGGAATAGCGCAACACCCCCCTGTAGGTGCGGAAGAGGTAAAAACTGAAGGAGAACACCGCCACCCAAACAAGCACATATTCCCAGCGATTGGAGAAGCCGGGCGCATGGGCTACAGAGCGGAACACGAGGACGGACAGGGCCAGACCCAGCAGCACCAGAAAAACATCCAGAAGATAGATAATGACATGCGACACTAAGTCGTTCGCATATTTTCGCATCACTTTTTGGCCAAGCCTCCAGAACGTTTTCTCTGTCTTTTCTTTTAGTCCTCCGTATAACACACTCATTATTAGAATTTTTTGTTTTTTTTAAGTCACACGTGGCAAACGCTATGCCCGTGCACAAAAAACACGCAAATATACCATTTTTATCAATTAGCGTTCCGCGCGGCAAGGATTTTTCAAAAAATCACCGTAGGTGCGCCTTATGCCCTCCTCCAGCTCCGTTTTATAGGTCCAGCCAAGCCCGGCGGCTTTGGAGACGTCCAGGAGTTTGCGCGGCGTGCCGTTGGGGCGGGAAGTGTCCCATACTATTTGGCCTTCATAGCCCACCACCTTAGCGACCAATTCCGTGAGTTGTTTGATGCTCAATTCTTTGCCCGTCCCCGCATTGACGGTTTCACTGCCGCTGTAGTTGTTCATCAGAAAGACGCAAAGGTTGGCCAAATCGTCCACGTAGAGGAATTCCCGCAAGGGGCTGCCGTCCCCCCAGCAGGTGACGCTCCCGGCTCCGGAAACCTTCGCCTCATGGAATCGGCGTATCAGCGCCGGCAGCACATGGCTGTGCTCGGGATGGTAGTTGTCGTTGGGACCGTAGAGGTTGGTGGGCATTACGCTGATAAAATCGGTGCCGTACTGCCGGTTGAGGTATTCGCAGTATTTCAGTCCCGAAATCTTGGCCAAGGCATAGGCTTCGTTGGTCTTCTCCAGCGCGCCCGTGAGAAGGCAGCTTTCCGGCATCGGCTGCGGGGCCATGCGGGGGTAGATACAGGAGCTGCCGAGGAAGAGGAGCTTTTTGCATCCGTTCTTCCATGCGCTGTGGATGACGTTCATTTCCAGCATCATGTTGTCATACATGAAATCCGCCAGCGCGGACTGGTTGGCGACGATCCCGCCGACTTTCGCCGCTGCCAGAACGACGACTTCCGGCTTTTCTTCCTCAAAGAATTTTTCCACTGCGTCCTGACGGAGCAGGTCCAGCTCTTTATGGGTGCGGAGGACGAGATTATGGTATCCCTGCCGTTCCAGTTCGCGGACGATGGCCGAGCCGACCATCCCCTTATGTCCGGCAACGTAAATTTTTGCATTCTTTTCGATCATAAATGGGTCCTTATCCTTTATATTCCAACTCTGTAATTATAGCACAGCGCCGGAGCCGGATGACAAATGCGTTCTGCCGGCTGCCGCCTGCTAAAGAACGATATGGTACGGTTTCAGCTCTTCAAACAGCGCGGTGTGGAGTTCCGGATTGGCGATGATGAAGTCGTAATAGGGTCCTTTGAAGGCATCGGATCTTCCGTCGAGGGCTGTAATCTTTACTCCCGCCTCTTTGGCGATCACAAAACCGGCTGCCACATCCCAGGCACAGAGCTTCAGAGACCACATCCCGTCGATGCGTCCGCAGGCAACATAGGCGATCTCCAGCGCGGCAACGCCGGTCCGGCGGACACCTGCTGTTGTCCGCATGAAGTGTTCGAAAGCGGCAAAGTTATTGATGCCTTTTTCTTCCATCACTTTGATGCTGAAACCGGTGATGAAAAGGGAATGTTTCAGATCGGTCCGTTCCGAGGCATGGATCGGCTTTCCGTTCAGGAAGGCGCCCTTGCCTTTTTCCGCGTAAAAGCATTCGTCCCGCATCGGGTCATAAACGACGCCTTTGACCAGTTCGCCTTTACAGGCGTAACCGATGGAGACGGCAAACAGCGGCAGACCATGCGCATAGTTCATTGTGCCGTCGCAGGGGTCGATGTACCAGGCATGTTCCGTATCTCCCGTATGTGTGCCGGTCTCTTCCGTGATGATCGTGTGGCCGGGCCACATGGCATTGATGCGTTCCATAATGAAGTTTTCGGATTTTTTATCCATTTCGGTGACGAGGTCATCCTGCCGGGTCTTCATTTTGATGTCATGATGTTTTTCGTAGCCTTCCCGCAGGATCAGGCCTGCCTGTTTGGCGATGATGATGATGTCATTGATATCGGGTTGTGCCATAGTTATCTCTCCTGTTGATCTGAATCGGTTATTGTAATAATTTTACTTGATATTTGCGGAAAACCGGCGGACCGGCATCAGGTCAAAACCGGACCGGTCCGGAACTTACGGTGAGGGAAGGGCGTTATTTGAAAAACGATCGAAAAGGAGGAAAAAGGCGGTGGCAGATATTTATGGGCGTTTTTGTACTAAGTTGGCATACAAAACCGGATTCGTTG